>NZ_JBSFSO010000010.1:0-202076 GCF_053589795.1 Micromonospora sp. NPDC003241
AACACCCACGTCTCCGCCGCCATGCAACAGATGATCGACGCCCGGGACTGGCTGACCGTGATCCGGCTACCGGCCTACGCCCCGGACCTGAACCCGACCGAAGCAGTCTGGTCCCACCTCAAACGCAGCATCGGCAACCTCGCCGTGACCGGCGTCGACCACCTCCAAGCGATCATCCGCAACCGACTCAAGAGCATCCAGTACCGCACCGACCTACTCGACAGCTTCCTCGCTCACACCGGACTGACCCTCGAACCCGACACAACCTGACCATTCAAGATCTGTAGCGTCCCCCATCCATACCAACCATGCGTGTCCATCGACACATGCAGCCCTCGTCTGCTGCCAGCCGACGCACCTCGGCCACGTTCTCACCAGCAGCCTGTACGGCTGGGCGAGAATGAGCGCCGGTGTGCCGCCCAGATTCCAGCGGGTCACGTGGTCCATCCAGCGGCCGAGCGGATTGCACGGACCGCGCAGTGGCCTCTGGCCAGCCAGTGCAAGTCTTTGCAGGAGGTTCTCGCCAGCCGCCGCCCGCACCCGTCTGCCCAGTCGAGTAGCCGGCTGCGGGCCTCCACCTCGATGTTCGGGCCATAGGGCAAGCCCTGACTGGCGAGCACCCCAGTTTGGCGGCGCGGGCTTCGATGGTGTCGTGCAGATTGCGTTGCTCTGGGGTGGCGTGTCGGCGTCAACGTTTCTCGCGGCCTGGGTAGAAGAATCCTTGGTGCTCGCAGCAGTGGGGTATGAGATCGCGGCCGGTCACGGTGCTCTCCTCCGGTGCGAGTGGGTATGTCGAGGTCCTCATGCGCCAGCAGCCGTCAAGTGTTCACCCTTGCCTACTGCATCCGGCGCTGTAGCTTCCCGGTTCGGGCGTGTCGTCGCCTTCTGTGCAGCGCGGACACCGGGGCCGAACCGTCCGCGGTTCGTCGTTGAGGAGGTGTCCCATCAGCGCCTCAACGGTTTCGCCGGTGCTGAGGCCGTTGCACGAGGCCTGCCCGTAACCGGGCAAGGCGCGTTCGACTGGGCCGGTCAGATCGACGGCCAGCCGACTCACATCGGCACAGGCGGCCTCGTCCTGGCCGCGACGAGCAGACACACACCGCTCTGCTGAGCCTGATCAAGAACCAGCGTGCAAGTTGGAATTAATCGGGCAAAATATTGCAGCCAGCGTGCGGATCGGGGCAGATCCGTAAACGTGGTCATGGTCGATGTTCGATCGGGTTCGGCGAGGAGTTGAGGGCCCTTGCAGACCTTCGCCGAGAGCGCGGCAAACAACTAACACATAAGCTGTCCATCGGTCGGTCGGCTGACGATGATCTATCGATACGGCCCTTCAGTCGCGGCGGCATATAAGAAACAATCAACAGCTCGCTTGCAACGCCGGGGCTGTCTGCCCTCTTCCGATGAGGAGAACCAGCGCTACATGGCCAGCATGACGTCAGCCGAGTTCTTTGCTGCCCTTGACAGATTGGAACATCGTGGGTTCGAGCACTTGACGACTCGCTACAAGCCTTTGGCCTTACTGTGGACAATCGGCCGGATAGACACTGGCGGCCCGCAGCTGCGAATGGCAAAGTGGCGCGAGTTTCGCAGTGGTATGCTGTCGATTAAGCAGAGATACGGGCGCCCGCTTCCGGAGCCGGATCCACAGTACCCATTCTGGGAATTGCGTAGCAGTGATTTATGGGAGGTGGTGGGTATCGAAGGTAACGCAAAGTGGCCTTATGCGCCTTCAGTGGGCTCGCTCGAATCACGGAATCCGTCAGGTGGCCTGACCTTGGAGGCAGCAGCAGTACTTGCCGACCGGTCGATTCGCGTACGGGCGGTCAGTTCACTGATGAACCGGTTTTTTTATGACGAGGACCATATCCGACTGGCAACCGACCTTGGCTTTGATCGAAGCAGGGGCGCACATGTATCAAATGCGAAAGCATCAGGAATTTCCCGCTCGCCCTCGGTGTTGGGTCCGAGCGGGCCTAACGTCGCATCAGCCAAATCGGCGGCAAGTCAAGGTGAGCTCGGAGATGGTGCCGCCGGCTTTCGGATAGTGACAAGATCGTCGGCAGTCCGGCCAAGCGCTCAGGGTCGGCAGGCTGACGCTGCGACGAATAGAGCGATCGAAATCTACGCCGAGGACCTTGCGATTGAATATTTCAAGAAATTGGGCTGGTCTGTTGCGCGAGTCGGGCATCTTAAGCTGGGATTTGATCTTGATTGCATGCACCCGACGGAAGGGGCCCTGCACGTCGAAGTGAAAGGTACGCAAGGCCTTGGCGAACGAGTAACCTTGACCCCGAATGAGGTGCGACACACCCAGGCCACTCAGGCGTGCCGCGCGCAGCATGCGCTCTATGTTGTCGCGGGAATCGGCGTTGACACCGGCGCTGAGCCAATCCGGTGCTTCGGCGGACGGGAGCGGTGCCTCCGGCCCTGGCTCATCGACAGTGCCTTGCTAACACCAACGCAATACGCCTACACCGTGCCAGGGTAGGCAAGAATGGAGTCTATGAGAAACGGCTACCCATCGCGCTTCCCCAATTCTCGGGTATAAGGTGAGATTAGAGGCAGCGATCGCTTCTTTTCCGAAGCGGAAGGTGCTCTTGATGCCTATACAACGAACACGGAGCGAAATTCGCCGATTTCTGAGACTCGTAACGAGGAAAGTGATACCTGGAAGGTTGCACTTCGGGACAGCAGTGGAGCAACTTATCGCATGACTCTTTGCCGCATTATTGGAATTTGAGCACCGACTCTCCAAGCGGGAAAGATCGCCGTGTGCGTGGCTGGGTTAATGCCACTTAAGACATGGCGTTCTGGCGTGCCGGCGCGAGGGGTCATACCCCCACCGGGCCGTGCTCCGGCTCAGTGTCCCGGGCGGAACTAGCAGCATGTCGAGCCCTGCCAGCCTGTCTCAAGCGCTCCGCGATGGCGGCGGCTTCTTGCGTGTACACCAGCCCACCCTGGCGGACCAGTTCCTTCCTGTCGGGAGCAGTTATCTTGTAATGGCGCACTTCTACCTGAATGTCGCTGATAGCGGTGCTTGCGTTCCCGAGCTGCACGTTCACGCCTTGCAGGGATCTCTTCGCTTCCTTCAACTGCTCGCTCAGCTTTCCCTTAGCTGTCTTGGTCTCCGCCAGCGTTACGCGCAGCTCCTCGCTCTCTTGATGTGCCTTGGCAAGAGCCTCCTGCACACGACTCAGTTCGCCTTCCATCCTGGTCATGATCGACTCGGCGATCTGCACCGACTTGTCAGCGATGTGGACCTTCCTCTCGCGTCGGCTGAGGAGGTGGCTGATAAAGGCGGCGAACACCGACCCAAGCCCGAAGGCACCTGCTATGGCAACACCCAAGGTAATCTTCTCTGCGGTGGTCACTCTGCCTGCCCTGGTATCGATGGCTGCCCTTCAGCAGGGCAGGCTGTCAATTCATGCCTTGGCTCACTCTCTCTGAAGAGCGAAGGCATCCCTGCCGGACTGGTCAACGGCGAGGCTTGGGAACGGCACCGACGGCTCCGCCGTCATCGTCGTCAGGGCGGTCGATGATGCTCTCGGCCTGGAGAACGGCAAGCGTGGCTGCGTCGAGGTCTATGCCGTTGTCAAGCATGTTGTGGCTGATATATAGGGTTAATTGCTTGAGGCGACCCTCTACGTTGTGCTGGATTGACTGGGCGGTGCGCAACGTCTCGTCCAACTCTGCGCTAGCTTCTGCAACCTTCACCGCAGCTGCGGTTGTCTCCGCCATCACCTCGCTTGCAGCTCGAATCTCGGCCAGTTCCGCCCGCAACTCGCCGCTCTCCTCCTGGGCAGCAGCAAGGGTGGACTGAAGACGCTCAAGCTCAGACTCCATCCGAGACATCAGCGTGTTCGCAATCTGAACAGACTTGTCAGCGATCGTTACTTCCTTCTCGGCGATCGCCGCCCTCTTCTCAGGGCGGGATAGGAAGTGGTCGAACGCAGACTTGAGCAGTGCGCCGATGCCCAACGCGGTCGCGATGGAGACGGCCAACGTGATCTTCTCTGCGGTGGTCACACTGCCCGCCCTGGTATAGATGCCTGTCCGCCAACGCGCACGCTATCAACTCGTTATTCTGGTCAGGGGTCGGCTCCTCGTCCAGTCACCGCTCAGGCGTCCGTGGCCCCACCTGCTGGAGGCGGCCCGGCGATCCGCTCCACCGCAGCCTCCATCATGTGGAAGACGCCTCGCCGTCGAAGAGACCGCACAGCCCGTGACATGCCCTCGGCGCCGACACCAACTCGCTGAAGCAGACAGAGGCGAGTGACCTGGAACAGGCTCTCTGCAAGCCAGTACAGATCTGAGCCATCTAACGGCTCCCGTCCTTCATCAAGGTGCGTTAGGTTGTTCCTCGCCCGCTTGATCGCTCTCACCCAGGCGTCGACATCGTTTCCGACCAAGGAGTTGATGTTCTCGCCAAGCGCACTGGCAAGCTCCCTCAGCCGCCGATCGAGGCTCGGATCGTTGGCGTGCGCCATGATGTGGGAGAACCAGGCGTGATGCTCGGGCGGTACGCCGTTCTCTCTGATCTGCCGCCGCAACCTGCGGAAGGCCGACGGGGTGATGTAAGAGCCTCCGACCGTGGCTCGGTGTAAGCCCTCTGCCGCTGACGAGATGTTGAGGAACCGGTTCTCGCTGTAGATGCCGTCACTTCTCATGCTCAACAGCGCCCCGATGATGGGCCTCAGGCTTGGCGCACTGTCGAGCCAGGTAGCTACGGTCTGCACTCCACCCAGGTCGTCAAGCGGGACGAGCACATCCGTAGCGGAGAGCGTCTTGACTTCCGTTCGTCGACTTAGGTCACCTAGCCTCACCTTGATCTCAATCTCGCGGCGAGTACCTGGAATCGGCGCACCCGATCGGAGCAGTTCCGGGTGATCCGACCTGAACACAACGAGGCTGTCGAACGAGTCGGCGCGATCAGTGCACAAGGAACTCAGGTTGTAGAGGTTGCCCACATCGGAATAGATCATCGATAGCGGCATCATCTCGTCGTACTCAATCACGAACTCTGGCCACACGCTGACTTTGAAGCTCTCAAGCTCCACGTCCTCACGAGACCATCGGAAGTCAACTAGTATCTTGCCCCGCGAGAATCGTGCCTCGCTCGCTGGCGGCCGATCTAGTCGGCAGACCATCTCTCGCCTGTCTACGCCCTGAAGAGCCGAGTCAACGTCAACGGATATGGCGTCCTTGCCCACCCAAGGTGCAGCATCACGAAGACGAACAATCACTGACTCGAACACCGTCTGTTCATCGTCCGCGAAGTGTCCTCCAACGAGGATGCCGTTCACGAAGAACTTCTTGCGATGGAGCCAGCCGCAGTCGATCAGCGTCACAGGCTGCCCGTTGCTCGGTTCCTCGATCAGCCCGAAGATCCGGTCACGCGTGGCCCCGCCCAATTCCACCATCATGCCATCAGGACGGACCTCTACGAGCGGCTCCGTCAAGAAGAGATCTGCCCCGTCCTTCGGGTCGAACACGAGTCGCCCGTGGCGCTTGGCCTGCTCGTGTCCAGGCAGCCAGAAGGAGCCAGTTACTTCGAGGGGTAGCACAACCTGACAATAGAGGAGATCACTGATCTACGGCATACCTGCACCGAGCCGCTGCGACTTGCCGCCAACGAGTCGGTCACGCCACAGCCTTGTCAGCCCGAGCACGTAGCCTTGCCGCGTGGCGCTCAAGCGGGTGTACCTCGACCAGCGGGACTGGATCACGCTCGCCCGACAGCATTACGGGCGGACGGACGACAAGGAGATAGCGGGCGTGCTCGCACTCATCCGTGAAGCATCTGCCGCCGGTCACGCATCCTTCCCACTGTCGGCCGCCCACTACATCGAGACCTTTCGGCAGCGTGACCCGGCTCGCCGACGTCGCCTCGGAGCGTTCATGGCCGAGATCTCGCGCTTCCATGCCATCGCCGACGCACCGGTTCTCTTGGAGGCCGAAGTGCACGCGTCGCTGTGCGCTAGGGCTGGTCTGATGCCAACCAAGCAGCCGAAGCCCTTCGGGCGAGGAGTCGTGCACGCGCTCAGCATCGACAAGCCGCACTACTTCGCAGATGCGGACCTGGAGAAGCGGGCGATCGCTCAGCTTGGCGCAGAGGCAGTGTTCGATTACTTTGAGTGGGCCTCGATCACGGGTCCTAACAAGGAGCTACCTGCGGAAGGGATCGCGCTGCCCTCGAACGAGTTCGCGCAACGCCAGCTGGACTTCGAGCGAGAGACGGCAGAGAGGCTCCAGAAGTGGGGGCACAGCAGCGACCGGGCTCACCGGCTTGTTCTCGCGCAGGAGGCGCAGGACATCGTTGATCTTGCGAACAAGGAGTCGGTGGCGACGGGAATTGACATGTGGTCTTACATCACGTCGTCTAGAGAGACGCTGACCGACTTCATGCTTTCACTTCCGGCGAAGGGTGCCATCTGTCGGTTACGCATGTCGGCCCATGAGGATCAGCGCTTCCGGTGGCACAAGGGCGACCTCAACGACATGACGGCACTGGGAACAGCCGCCGGCTACTGCGATGTGGTGGTGTCGGAGAAGCACTGGGGGAGCATCTTGCGCCGGCACGCTGAGCATCTTCACGCCAAGGTCACGTCCAACTTGCGAGACCTGCCGCAACTGCTGGTTGGCTGACTCGCCGCATCGGCTGCGACTACAACGGCATGGTCGCTCCGGTTCTGGCTGGCGAGGCGCTGGGAAGCCCGCGAAGTCCGTACGAGCATGTCTCGCCGAACGTGTGTTCGAACACGCGGTCCGACACGCAAGTCACCCGGTTGGCTCGCTATGGTGTCTCCTGCGCACGCGGCACTGACCAACTTGGACCTGAGCTCAAGCTGATCGCGGGTCCGGATGGCTCCGGCGGCCGGGGGTCTATCCGCCCTCGGATCCGACGAGTTGGGGTGAAGTGGCAGTGACAGTGCGGCGCAAGGGGCCCTCGGGCCCGAGCAAGAACCGGCGGACCAACGCCAACCGGTGGCGGGATGTCGGCGAGTGGGTGGCACTGGCACTCAAGGTGCTCGCCTACGCGGCAGGGCTGGCGATGGCGCTGGCCAAAAACGGATGCGGGCCCAACTGACCTAGGGTCAGACGGGCCCACACCGAGAGGAAGGGCCTCCGCCTCACGGCTCCTACACCTAGGGGGCGGGGGTCTGCCACTGCACCACGCTGCATAGCAGTGCATCGTGTTGTAACGCTTCGCACGATACATCTCGTGACAGAGATGGGCGACACCGTGTTGCCTATCCCTCGCCGAGGTGGCATGCGGGAGCATGTGCTGGGAGCCAGGAGAGGACCTCAGGTATGGCGCTGGAAATCTTCGAGGGCAAGGGCTTCAATGGCGCGACCCTCGCGGTGGCAGTGTTGGCCCTGCTGGTGGCGGGGGTGGCAGCCTACTTCGCGCGTGAGGCGCTGTTCCCACCTAAGAGACGGATCACCATCCATGTGCTTACGCCTGTCCGCCTTCTCGCCGGCGCTCGGGTAGGGCTCGACGACGTGGAGGTCTCGCGTCGAGGACGCGTCCTTCCTGACCCTCACGTCATCACCATCCTGATTAGGAACACGGGCAGGCATGCGGTAGCGAGCGAGCAGTTCGACCAAGGCAGGCCCCTGAGGGTCGACCTTCAGTCGCCGATCGCAGCCCTTCTGAATCCGGCCGGCGGGCAGGCGCCCTCTGGTGTCGTCGTGGAGGGCACAACTGTCTGCTTCGGACCCGAGTTGGTCAGACGCAAGCAAGAGATTCCGATTCAGGTTTTGGCCTCGGAGTGGGGCGATCAAGAAATCACCTTGACTGAGCATCTGGTGGACACAGAGTGCCGAGTTCAGTTGGGCGGCTTCGAGCAACCAAGGGTGACCCGTCGTGCTGAGGCGGTGGCTACCGCATCAGCTACCGTCGGGCTCACCGTGAGCATAATTGCGCTGGTAACTGACCTCTTGAACTGAAGGGTCGGTCGTGATCGTCCCTTGTCTCCGCATCGTTCCGTCCCCCGCCCAACGGGCAAGCTCTGCTCGCGCGTACAGGTCTGCATCACTGCTTGTTCCCCTCGGCGTGCGCACGTTGCCCACCTTGCGCTATAGGCGCTTCTTTGAGGGTGTCGCGGGTCCAGTCGACCAGGCGTCCGGTGAAGCCCTGGTCGGTGGAGACGTGCCGGATCGGGGTGATCCTGTATGCCTGGAGCAGGGCGGTTTGGTGCCGTTGCGGTCCTGCCCTCGCGGTGAGAACGGTGGCGGCGACCAGCAGGCCCAGGGCGTCGATGACGATGAACCGCTTACCGCCGTTGACCTTCTTCCTGGCATCGTAGCCCAAACTGTCCCGACCGACGGTGCCGGCGCCCTTCACGCGATGCGAATCGATGACCCCCGCCGAGGGGTCCGGGTTCCGGCCCTGCTGCACCCGCGCCTTGATCCGCAGCAAAGTAAGGAGGTTCTCCGTCACGCCGGCTTGCCATCGGGTGAAGTACCATCGCACCGTCTTAACCGACAAGGCCCGACAGTTTGTCATCACCTTCTTCTAGTGGATTGCCGGAAGAATCATAAACTAGTGAAGCGGGTCGGCGGACATCTGGAGCTTTGCGCGCATGAAAGACCGCCCTAACTGCATCTAGTCTCGCACCTGGGATATCGGCTGGTAGGCGAAGCCATCCATTGTATGGAAGTGCCACCATAAAAGCATCCTTTTGCAATCGCTCACGGAGCCGATAGAACCAACGTGGGTACCGGTGGAAGGTGGATCGCGCCGCATGTCGGCCCGTCTTCGCAAGCCGCAGGAGTAGACGGAATGCGCGAAGTCGCCCGTACCGGCGCGAGGCTCGCCATGCGTTAGAGAGTCGGTCGGCTTGGCGTAGGCTGCTAGCAGGATGATCCTCGTACTCCGGGTGCCATGCTCCGTCGAGGTCGCCCAGGTTGTACGCCTGCATCTTGAGCAGGTCTGCTAGGAGGACCGCCCTTTCCGCTGTCCCGCGCGCGACTTCGAGAAAGTCTCCCCATCCGATTCGTGCGCTAATTTGATCTATGTCGATGCCGCGTAACGCATGTCGTTCCATGTTGGCGGGAGCTGGACATTCCGATCGATTTGCATAGTGCTCCTGAACTAGCATATCGACTCTGTCTCCGAGTCGGAGAAGTGAGGGTCCCATCGCATCATAGGCTGCGCTCAGCTCAAGCCGATTCTCCAAGATCAGTCCAGTGACTCGTGCGAGGTGAGCTACAATCCGCTGCACTGCTTGTCGATATGGAAGTAGGAGATCCTGGGCCGTTTGGCTACCTTGCTCCAGCTCCTCCATCTTCTCCGCTGACGCGCTGGCGGCGTGTTGGATGTCCAGCCAAGCCACCTCGGCATCGCGATAGAAGCGCAATGCGTTCTCATATTCGAGGGCCAGAGATTTTGGAACGCCACGGTAAACGGCCGCTGTGGGGCCGGAGGCTATAAGAACGGCACGCTCCCAATCTTTAGCCAAGGTGGCCCAAGAGTCGGATTGCTGCCTATACAGCTCGCCCTCTTGCAGCTCTCTCTGTCGACTCTGCGAGCGAATTTGCCCGATCAATCCCACGATGCTGATGATTACAGCACCTACTGCCGTTGCCAACGTCCAATCAAGGGATCTTAAGTCCATCTCCGGCGCTTTGTCCTCATTGAGCCTTTTTCAACCTGATCCTGCAGGTCAGGGATGGTGTGAGTGGCCCGGGTGTCGATGGGAGCGAGGCTCCAGGTAAGACAGCAAATCGACCAAAACCCGATGCCCCGACCGGGAGCCTCGCCTGTGCTGTCTTACCCGTCCACGATCTCGTTGTCCAGCCGGACCTTGAACCACCTGGCCGATCGCATCCGCAGCTACCGCAACCAGCGCCGATCCAGGTGGCGGCGCCTCGATGCGGGACGGCAGGCACTGCTTGCCCTGGCTCACCTGCGTAACGGTGACACCTACACCCGGCTGGCTGCCGGGTTCGCTGTCGGCGTGAGTACCGCATGGCGGTACGTGCAGGAAGCGATAGCCCTACTCGCGGCGACCGCCGATGACTTGACCACCGCCATGGACCGGATCCGCCGGCTGGCGTACGCGATCCTCGATGGCACCCTGATCCCGATCGACCGGGTCGCCGACCAGAAGCCGTACTACTCCGGAAAACACAAGCACCACGGCATGAACGTCCAGGTCATCGCCGACCCGGCCGGCCGCCTCATCTGGGCTTCGCCGGCGCTACCCGGCTCAGTCCATGACCTGACCGCAGCCCGAACCCACGGCATCATCGACGCGCTGACCAACGCGAACGCGATGACCTTCGCCGACAAGGGCTACCAGGGTGCCCGCGGCAGCATCCGCACCCCGTTCAAGCGGCACCGCTTCCGGCCGAAACTGTCACGCCGGCAGAAGACCGTGAACCGGGCCCACACAACGATCCGCGCCCGGGGCGAACGCGCGATCGCCACCCTCAAGACCTGGAAGATCCTGACCAAGCTGCGCTGCTGCCCACGACGAACGACCCCGATCGTGCAGGCCATCCTCGCGCTGCACCACATCGAAGCCAACCCCCACGCAGGATGAAAATGGCTCATTGTCGAATCGGGCGACCTCAGCCGCAGCGAGTATAGGCGTTGTTAGCAAGTCTCACACTCTTTATTTAGGTCGGGCAGCGCCAGGTCAAGGAGCCGTCTCGGCACACGCGTGCATTAAGGCGGTGTGAGACGTCGGCACGGGGCGGAGAGCCAACGTGAGTCGAAGGCGGGACGTGACCAGCGCGCTGGCCGTGTGACCACAGGTCACGTGACTGCTCGTCTAAGTTCCGCTTGACCTCTGCCCCTCGGGCTGCCCATGGCGCGGCCCGTCGCGAGCCAGCGCTCGGCCCCGGTGTTTAGTGCCATGGCGCTTGGGTCGATGCGGTGTACCGTCCGGAGTGGTGGCCCGTCGGGCGGTCGGCGGGTTCGGGCTCAGTCGGTTCTCCGGGGAGGCTGCCATGCTCACGACGATCGGTGATCACCTACGCAGACTGCGTAGCGAGTCCACTCTCACTCAGGAGCGGCTTGCGGAGCGTGCGGGCGTCAGTGTGGAGACGATTCGCAAGTTGGAGCAGAACGAGCGGACCAGCGCCCGCATGTCGACGTTGAACAAGTTGGCGACTGCGCTTGGCGTACCGACGTCCGCGCTGATGGGTTCCGCTGCGCAGGCGCAGGCCATGCGTGAGCCCGATGCCGCGCCGCTGGGCCTTGTCGATGTCCGCCGCGCTCTGACGCCGGTCTCGGGTCTCGACGGGCGTTCTGTGGTGGACGACCCCGAGATCGGCCCACCGACTGCCGCTGACGTGCGCCGGTCGATCAAGGCGGCGAACACGATCTACCATGCCAATGACTACGCGGCAGCTCTCACGTTGATCCCCGGCCTGCTCGATGAGGCGCGGACGTTTGTCGACGTCGCTGACGGTGATGAGCGGTTGGTCGCGCATGCGCTCGCGTCGCAGGCTCACCAGTTGGCGGGTCGGCTTCTCATCCAGCTACGCCGCGTTGACCTTGCGCATGTCGCCCTCACGGCGGCGCTCGATCACGCTCGCCGCAGCGGGGATGAAATGGTCGGTGCGGCAGCGGTGGCACCGATGTGTTGGCTGTTGCTGCGGCAGGCCCGGTTCGAGGAGGCTGAGGTGCTGGCGGTACGGACCGCCGATCAGGTGGAGCCGAAACTGTCCACCGCCTCACCTGCCCACCTGTCCGCCTGGGGCTTCCTGCTGATCAAGGGCGCGTCGGCGGCGGTGCGGGATGCCCGGCACGACGACGCCCGGGACATGCTCGACCTGGCGGCGGCGGGTGCGCACCGGCTTGGTGACCGGCCTAACCCGGACGCCGATATCACGGGCAACGACTATTCGGCCGAGGGTGTGCACCTGATGCGGGTGGAGTCGGCGGTTATCGCGGGCCGTCCCGACGAGGCATTGGCTCTCGCGCAGCAGGTGCACCGGTCTCCGCAGGTGACCCCGTCATCGCGGCAGCGGCACTACCTGGACGTCGCGTGGTCCCACGCTCAGACGGGTGCGTACGCGGACGCGACCGGTGTGCTGATGGATCTCCGGGATCGGGCACCGGCGTGGTTGCGGCAGCAGCGGTATGCCCGGGACATCGTCCAGTCGATCGCCGAGAAGCGCCGGCGGGCGATGACCAAGGAGTTGGCCGAGTTGGCGTCGCTGGTCGGGGTGTAGTCGCACAACACGTACCACCTTTCCCGCAGGTCGCACGACGTGGCCTGCCGTGTACCTGTCCACCCCCATTGCGCCCCGTGAACATGGCATTACGGGGTGCGACGGCGCGTGAGGTGCTGCCACCAGTTCTCAGGTGAGCCGCGCCCCTTCTGTCAGCACAGCAAAGGTCGTCTTTCGAGCGCACCTTGCCGTGCCTTTCGAGGAGGTAGCGGGTGGACGGTGTACAGCGCGAGCCGGTGCAGAGTCGAGGCGAGCAGGCGGAAGCGGCGGAGCGGGAGGCCGCGAAGCAACGCATCCTGGCGCAGGCTGAGGCGGAGCGGATACCGGTCGAGGAGACCACTCGGGCGGTGCCGGATCGGCGGTGGCGTCGTGCCCGGTGACCCGGTCCCGATTGGGCGGCGGGTCGCCTACCTGCGGGCGCGGCGGAACCTGTCGCAGCAGACGTTCGCCGACCGCCTGGGTAAGTCGAAGAGTTGGGTGGACAAGGTCGAACGCGGTGTGCGGTCGTTGGAGCGCCTGTCGGTCATCCGGGACATCGCCACGGTGCTGCGGGTGGATGCGGCGACCCTGCTCGGTCGCGATGTCGAGCCCGCCGATGCGGTCGAGCGTCACGAGGGTGTCGCCCGGATCAGGGCGGCGATGTCGACGTACGAGATGACCCTCGGTCGACCGTCCGCGCGCGGCGAGGTGATGCCGCCGGAGCGGGTGGCGCGGGAGGTCGCGCACGCGTGGACCACCTACCAGCACGCCCGATACCCGCACCTGATCGACCTGCTGCCGGGGCTGTTGACCACGGTGCACCGGGCGTACGCCCAGGACCCGGAGGCGGGCCGGACGTTGGTGGTGGAGGCGTACCGGGTCACCACGGCGTTGCTGGTCAAGCTGGACGAGCATCAGCTTGCCTGGTTGGCCGCCGACCGGGCCATGTCCGCCGCTACCGGCGACCGGTTGTTGCTGGCGTGCGCGTCGGTGCAGCTCGGTCAGGTGCTCCGGACGTCGGCGCGGGCGCGCTCGGTGATGCTGGCCGCCGCCTACCAGATCGCCCCACCCGACCCCGACACCGGCGAACCACCGGAGGTGTCGCTCTGCGGCAGCCTGCTCGTGCAGGCCGCCCTGATCGCCGCGACCTGCGGCAACGATCGCGCCGCCGCTGACCTGCTGGACGAAGCCGCCGAGATGGCCGCCCGGGTCGGCGAGGGACACGACCACCACCGCACGGCGTTCGGCCCGACCGCCGTCGAACTGGCCCGGGTCACCGCCGCCATTGAACTCGGCGACACCTCGGACGCCGTCGCGCGGCACGAGAAGGCGATCGGCCGGGACGAGTGGCGGTGGCTACCCGTCGAGCATCGCGCCGCGCACCTCGTCGACGCCGCTCGCGCCTACCTGGACACCGACGACGCCACCAACGCCGCCCGAGTGCTGATCCAGGCCGACGCCACCGCGCCCGCCGAGATCCGGCACCGACCGGCGGTACGAGAGATGGTCGCCCACGTGGCCCGCGACCAGGACGCTCCCACGACGATCACCCAACTCGCCATCAGCCTCGGGCTGGTCTGACCACGCCGTTCCTGTCCCGGAGCGCACCACCCGTCTTCCTGGACCGGGGCGAGACAGGTGACGACGGGACGGTGGCTCAGGTAGCCGGTTCGCGGACGTACTCGGCGATCCGGAGGCCGGGGATGACCTCGCGCTCACCGATCAGGCGGAAGTCGAGACGCTCGTAGAGCCGGCGGGCCGGGAGGTTCGCCGCGCCCGTGGCGACCACGGTCCGCCGGTCGCCGGCCGAGGCGAGGAGCGTCCGCACCAGGGCGGTGCCGGTGCCGCGACGGTGGGCCGTCGGGTCCACCACGAGCCGGTCGATGTCCAGCTCGGTGGGGTTCTCCGACCAGGCCACCGCACCGACCAGCCGTTCGTCGTGCTGGGCGCCGAGCCAGCGCAGCGGCGCGGCGCGCAGCGCGTCGAGCGTCTCGTGCAGGGGTGGGATGCGGTCGTCGCCGATGAGGGACGCCTCCACCGCGTACGCCGCGTGCTGGATCGACAGCAGCGTCCCGGCCAGTGTCTCGTCTGCGCCGGGGTCGATCTCCGTGATCCGCACCGCGCCATTCTGGCGCACCGGCCGGAGACGGCCGTCACCAGCCGGTGGACACGATCAGGGGACCGGTCGTCGGCATCGAGGAGCTTTCGGGTACTCCGCCCTAATGTCGACATCGCGTCCGAATCGTCCTTCCCGGCGTCCTGGCCCGAGACGGACACCGGCGCGTCCACACGGATCGGGAACCCTGGAGGCGGATGGTGGGCGACGACAGGACCGGCACGGAACTGGGCAGACGCCAGTTCGTCAGGCTCTCGGGAACGGTCGGTGCCACGGGTCTCCTGGGCCTGGTCGCCGCCGGTCGGGCGCGCGCCGACGGCGGCTCCGACGACGGGGGAGGGCCCCCGGTGAGCCCGGACGCTCCCGGTGCTCCGGGCGCCGCCACCTGCCCCACGCCCTCCGCGTTGTGCGGCTACCCCAGCGACACCGGTGGTCGGTACGACCTGTGGGACCGGGTGCAGGTCTGCACCGGAGCGAAGCCCGGACCGCCGTTCCCGCAGTGCCTGCGCACCACCACGACGTACGTGGTCCTCAACGGCGGTTCCGGATCCGACCACGACTACCTGCTCGTCCCGACCTGCCGTGTCAGCGGCATCGAGTGCCCGTTCATCGCCACCGCCGCCGCCCCGAACTACTGGCTCGACGCGTGGCTCAACGCCCAACCGGGCCAGCCCGGACACGTGGTCTATCCGCACGTCGGCCTGGGCGTCAACTCGGCCGACCCGATGATCCGGCAGCAGGACCAACTCCACATCCACCTGGCCGGGATCCACTCGGGCATCCAGACCCAACTGCAGAACCACGACGCGTCGATCACCAACAACCCGGCCCGGTGGCGCGATCAGATCGTGCCGATCTGGGGTCTGACCGGCACCGGCGCCCCCGCACCGCGCTCCTATCGGGTCCTGCACGTCGCCAACCTGAACGAGAATCTCTTCCGGCTCCTGCTCGACAGCGTGGTGCGGCCGACCGGATCGAACATGGCGGCCCAGGCGATGGCGGTGACCCCCCGCCTGATCGGCAACGGGGGCTTCTACGTCCTGAACAGCGAGCCGGGGCTGACCGTCCCGCCGGGTCAACCCGGCGGCACCGGCACCGTCGACTTCCTGCTCGCGTACGTCTGACCCGACCGGCCGGGTCTGCATGTGTCGTGTTCGGCGCGGTGCCTGGACCCGACATGCTACACCAGCCGGTATGGTCTGCCACGTCGTGCGGGACGCCCTCGCGCGGTGGGCAATATGCGGTACGAGCGGTCATTTCACGGGTTGACTCCCGTGTCGAATCGGACCCATCCTGGCCGGGTGGCCATACCTGAGGAACCGTTCGGTCCGCCGGTGCCGGTAAAACGCGCGACTGACGGGCGGCCGGGCGACTCGCTAGCGTATCAGGAACGGACGCCAAGATCATTGATGATCCGGCGCGATCCCTGGGCACCCACCGCGCTGACGAGACATCGGGACGGTGAACGGAGATGACCCTGGCCAGCACGCGGACCGCCACGAGTGTCCTGGACGACATGCTCGTGCCGCGCGGATCCGAGCTGACGCTCCGCCTGATGAAGGGCGTGCGATCCGCTCTCTATGCACACCCCGTGGCGGCCCGGCGGGTCGCGCTCGCGGCCGGCGAGCTGTTGCAGACGGACGGCGCGGACGGTCGTGTCTATTTCATCGACAGTGGCGCGATATTCCTGGAGCACTATTCTCCGACCGGTCGCCGGACCATTATCGACATGTTGTCGAAGAACGAGTACTTCGGCGAGGACTCGCTTCCCGGAATGCCGAACCAGTACATTCCCGCCGCCGTGGTCGACACGAATCTGATCGTGCTCGACAACGTCGTCATGCGGGACCTGCTCGACGAGGCGAACATCTGCGACGTGTGGTTGCGCAGCCAGATGTTGAAAGCGCGCCGGCACCGATCGCTGCTGTTACAACACACCACATCCGACTGCGAGGCGCGTCTGGCGATGCGACTGCTCGACCTGGCGCAGGGGTTTGGCACCGCGTCCGGCCGGAGCATCCGCATCGGCCTCAAGCTGCGCCACGAGGACTACGCCGCGATGATCGGCACGACCCGCTCCCGGGTCGGGCTGTTCCTGCAACGCTTCACCGAGCGCGGGATGATCCGAAAGACGCCGTGCGGCGCCATCCACGCCGACCCGCGCCTGATCGTCGACTACCTGATGGAACGGATGGGCCTGGGGCCGGGCCGACTGGGCCGCCCCGACGCCGTCGCCTGAGCGGCAGTCCACCTGCCGGCGTTCGGTACGCCTCCGGCTCCCGCCTGCGTAGGCGGGAGCCGGAGGAGACGACCGAGTGGTCGTTACCGGCCGCTCGGCTCCACGACCGTCGGGGTCGCGGTGCTCGGGGTGGCCGCGCGGGCCTGCTCCCGGGCCGACCGGACGTCGTGCCGGCGACGTCGCTCCCGCGCGTTCTGGTAGAGGCTGCGTCCCCAGAGCAGCAGTCCGCCGCCGTCGAGCAGGAAGCTGATCACCGCGATGGTGACGAAGTCAAACGACCCCATCATGGAGTCCTGCCCGGAGACGAAGAGCAGGAACTGGTAGATGAAGCCCCACAGCAGCGGGATCCCGACGAAGATCAGGGTGAGCAGGGCCATCAGGCGCCCGCCGATCCACGCCAGGGCGTACCAGCGCACCACGCGCATCTCCCGCCGGGGCAGCCCGGACTGGTCCACCCGGGGCGTGCGCCGCACCATCCGCGCGACCAGGTTGCGCAGGTAGTCCTCGGTGTCGGACATCAGGTTCCGGCACCCGAGCGCGGTGGCGACGATGTAGTAGCCGTCGGTCCGCAGGAACAGGAACGTCTGCCAGATGATCCGGACCAGGTACGTGAAGAGCAGCGCCGTGAGCAGCAGCGCGCCCCACTCCGGCAGTTGCAGGTAGCCCTGCCGGCCCGCCCAGAGGGCGAAGACGAAGGACGAGGCGAGCACGCCGTCCACCAGGGTTCCGGCGATGAACGCGACGAAGCGTTGCCGCTTCGGCGCCATCCAGATCGTGCTCATGTCGGTCTGGACCACCAGGATGTACATCTGGTTGCCGATGACGAGCCGCGACGGTACGCCCGCCGCCCGTGCCGCGACCATGTGCGCGGCCTCGTGGATCGCGACCCCGACCAGGGTGAGGATGAACGTCGCCCAGGTCAGCGCCGCGAAGTGGATCGGGAACAGCAGCGTCTCACCGGGCGTCGGCAGCAGGTCGGGATCGTCCGCGGCGAGGTACACGCCACCCGCGATGATCAGGACGCAGAGCAGCAGCACGGGGAGGCTGACCATGCGGCGGGCCACCGTCGGGCTGAGCCAGTTCAGGCTCCAACTGCGCCGGGGGCGGGACGTCGCGGCCGGGGCGGGGGCCGGGGCGGGGCTGGGTGCGGCGGCCTCGCCGTCGACCTCGACGAAACCCTCGTCGCCCAGCGCGTCCAGGAAGTCGGTGATGTCGGGCGTCTCGGAGTACTTCTGTTCGTACTGGCGGACCGCCTCGCCCACCGAGTTCCCGGCGGCCAGCGAGTGGAGCAGATCCAGCCCTTCGGCGGGGATCGACAGGAACACCTGTCGCTCGACGTCGCCGATGATGACGGTGTCGCCCTCCGCTCGGTGGTCGAACGGGCGCACACGGACAAGTGTGTCTGGTGGGTAGCCGGCCATGGTCAGTCGTCCTTTTCGCTCATCTCATCCGGGTCGTTGAAGGCCGGCACCCGGAGTTGCCGTCCGGGTGCCGGCCTTCAGGTGTGTCACCGTCAGGAGACGACACACGCAGCGGCGACAGCGCTGGTCTTCACCGACTCCAGCCGGCGAACCGTGAGCTTCTTCATGAAAATCACCTCCCTCGCGACATCGGGCAGCACTACGGTGCCGGTCGCGGGAGAGATCGTCTGCTCACTTATGTGCATACGCCGATAGCGTGTGTGTGGCATTGAGCGAGTCGAACCGAACATACTTCACAGGCGACGCCGGTCCGGCGGCGCCCTGGTCGTGTCGACCCGGGAGCTACGCGTCGGCCCAGCCGGCCGGATTCATGCACGACTCCCGGCTGATCCCCGAGCCGGTGTCCGGCCAGTCACCGAACCGCTCGTGATGCAGGTGGGAGAAGAGGTAGCAGAAGCCCTCGCAGCCGGCGTCGGGCACCGCCGTCACCGGATTCGCCTTGACCGCCTCATAGAACTCCCGGCCCAGCGCCACGATGTACCCACGGGCGTACAGGAAGCCGTCGTCGGAACCGTCGGTGATCTCGTGGATGTCGGCGCGGTCGATGTCGTACAGCTTGCGCTCCACGACCCGGTCGAGGGCGACCAGCTCGGTGCGGGGCAGGTCGGCGGCGAGTCGGCGCAGCTCGGTGACGAACGGGTCGAGCCACCGGTCGATGGCGTACCCGTCGTCGTGTGCGGGGTCGCGGCCGACCAGGGCGCGACGCAGGGCCGTCGGCTCCGGGCCCAGCGCGGCCCACGCCTGCTCCACCAGCGCCCAGAAGCGGTCCTCCTCCTCGGCCGTCGGCAGCGTCGGGGAGGCGATGAGGTCGTTGTCGGTCATTCGCGGACGATAACCACCCCCACCGACACCGGAGCCGCTCCGATCGAGGCTCCTGGGAGGAGCGAGGTCTCTAGGCGATCCGTTGGAGCTGGAAGCGCTGGTTGGGGTTGCCGGAGAGGGCCCACTGGCAGATGCGGGCCCCGTCGGCGGTGGACGCCGCGTACACGTCCATGGCCAGGCCGGTCTGCCGGTTGACCAGGCTGACCACGCCACCGCCGTGGTCGACGAGCCGCCACTGCTGTGCGGCGGTGTTGGTGTCGACCTGCTGGACGATGTCGGCGCCACTGGCGGTGGTGGCGGGCTGGAGCACCAGCCCGCTGTGGCGGGCCCGGATCCGGTAGTGACCGCCGTCCGCGGTCACGAAGTCGAACTGCTGGTTCGACCCGGTGCCGATCGGCCACTGGATGAGCGCGGTCCCCGGCGCGGTGGAGTTGGCGTTGACGTCCGCGGTCTTGCCGCTGTGCTGGGCCACGAGGCGGTAGTGGACTCCCGGCTGCACCGGTCCACCTCCGGTGACCTCGCCGACCGGCTGCCGGGACAGGGTCATCGCCTGGGCGACGTCGGGCAGCGGCCGCAGCCGGTAGCCGTAGGTGTAGGTCCGGTCCGGAAGGATCTTGTACGCGTCGATCGTGTGCGCGCCCCAGCTGTCGTTGCCGCCGACACCCATCTGCCGGTGGTTGACCCGCAGCACCACCTCCTGGCGTCGGGTCAACTGGTAGTCGTGCCGGACCCCGACCGACAGGTCCTCCGGGGTGAAGTACGACGCGTTCACCTCCACCAGCGAGTCGCCGGTCACCAGCAGGCCCCGGCCGGCGCTGTCGGTGAGGGCCGCCCACCGCACGTCGGTCTTGTTGCCGTTCTCCTGCGGTCGCAGGTAACTGGTCCACTGTTGGGCCACGGTCGACTGGTAGAGGCCGACGTCGGAGCCCGTCCGGCGGTCCCAGTGGTTCTCCTGGGGACCGCGACCGTAGTAGCGGAACCGGTCCAACGCGGCGGGCAGCATCAGGATCGTCCCCACCTCGGGGATGTACGGCAGCCCGGCCGAGCCGGGCCGGAGCGTCTGCTCGACCCTGATCTCACCGTTGCCGAAGACCGTGTACGTCGTGGTGTACGTCGAGACCGTACTGGTCGGCAGCGTGCCGTTGACGGTGATCCGGGTCGCGCGGTCGGAGAGGCGGGTCACCACCACCCCGGTCACCGTCCGGTTCGCGCCCGCCCGGCGCCAGGTGGCGTTGCGGGTCGGGTGGCCGTTGCCCCGGTCGTTGTCGTTCGGCGCCCGCCAGAAGTTCGGCGTCGGGCCGGAGTTGAGCAGCCGCATGCCCAACGCGTCGTACGAGCTGATCAGCCCGGTCCCCTTGGCGACGGTGACCGCGAAGCCGGTGCCGCTGACGGTGACCGCGGCGGTCGTCTCCGACACGGTCAGCGTCGGCACGCCGGTGACCGGGACCGGCTGGACCGGCGGGCTGCCGAAGTCGACCGCCAGCTGCTGTTTGGCCACCTCGAACCCGGCGTCGGCCCAGACCGTCGACGTCCGCAGCCGGAACGACAACTGGAGGAAGTGCTCCGCCCCGGGTGCGATGGCGCTCGGGCGCTGGATCGGCACCTGCACCGTCCCGGTCGACAGTGGCGCGACGTCGAGTTGTTGCGCGGTGAGGCTGCCGCTCTGGATCACCTGGCCGTCGGCGAGCAGCGACCAGCGCCCCTCGAACGCGTTCACGTTGGTGAAGAGGTACTCGTTGGTGATCCGGATTGACCCGGTGCTGACGTCGGCCCCGGCGGCGACGTTGATCGCCTGGTAGACCTGCTTGACTTCGACGGCCTTGCCGCCCGGCCGGCGGTCCGCGTCGACGATGCCGTTGCCGCAGAAGTTGCCCTCGAAGTCGGGGCGGTCACCCCAGTCACCGCCGTACGACAGGTAGGTCGCGCCGCTGCCGCCGGGGACCGGTCGGCGCAGTGCCTCGTCGGCGAAGTCCCAGATGAACCCGCCCTGCAGGATCGGGTAGCGCCGGTAGATGTCCCAGTACTCCTTCAGGTTGCCGGTCGAGTTGCCCATCGAGTGGGCGTACTCGTGCGACACGTAGGGCCGAGGGTCGGCGTCGCGGGCACGCTGCTCGGTGCGGGCCAGGGACTCGTACCCCTCCACCCGGAGGTCGCTGACCTCAGGCCGGTTGTCGCCCTGGTACTGGATGATCCGGGTCGGGTCGGCCGCCCGGATCCAGTTGCGCATGGTGACGAAGTTGCTGCCCGCGCCCGCCTCGTTGCCGAGGGACCAGATCACCACGCAGGCGTGGTTCTTGTCCCGGTGCACCATCGCGCTCGCCCGGTCGATGACCGGTGCGGTCCAGTCCGTCCGGGAGGCCGGGTAGCTGCCCATCACCCCGTGCGTCTCCAGGTTCGCCTCGTCCATCACGTACAGGCCGTACTCGTCGGCGAGTTCGTAGAAGGTCGGGTTGTTCGGATAGTGGGCGGTCCGGACGGCGTTGATGTTCAGCTGTTTCATCACCCGGATGTCGCGGACCATGTCCGCCCGGGTCAGCGCCGCGCCCCGGTCGGTGTCGATCTCGTGCCGGTTGACGCCTCGGATCGAGACGGGTCTGCCGTTGACCCGGATCAGGCCGTCCCGGATCGCGAACTCCCGAAAGCCGACCCGGGTCGACACGGTCTGGACGACCGCGCCGGACGGGTCACGGAGCTGGAGGACGGCGGTGTAGAGGTTCGGGTACTCGGCCGACCAGAGGCGGGGTGCCGTGACCGCCCGGCTGCCCCGGCCGGTCGCGTCCTGTCCGGGTGCGACCGCGCCGACGGCGATCTGGGTGCGCAGCGGATCCGGCCAGACCGGTTGCTGGTTCTGGTCGTAGAGCTGGGTCTCGACGGTGTAGGTCCCGGCCGGTTGGCTGCCGCTGTTGCGCAGGCTGGCCGCGACCACGAGGTCGGCGTTGGTGTAGCCGTCGCGCAGTGGTGTCTGGATGGTGAAGTCGCGCAGGTGCACGGTCGGCAGTGAGTAGAGGTGGACCGACCGGAAGATGCCGGAGAGCCGGATCATGTCCTGGTCCTCCAGCCAGTCCCCGTCCGGGAAGCGGAAGACCTCGACCGCGATCAGGTTGGCGCCGGTGCGGAGGTGGTCGGTGACGTCGAACTCGGCCGGGGTGTACGAGCCCTCGCGGTAGCCCACCCGGGTGCCGTTGATCCACACGTAGAAGGCGGCCTTGACCCCTTCGAAGTGGAGGTGGACCCGTCGCCCCTGCCATCCGGCGGGCACCTGGAAGGTCCGGCGGTACTGCCCGACCGGGTTGAACTGGGTCGGCACGAAGGGCGGGGTGCGAGCCTCGTCGAAGCCGGTGCCACCCCACCACGGGTACGCGATGTTGGTGTAGATCGGGAAGTCGTAGCCGTGCTGCTGCCAGTTGGCGGGCACCGGGATCGTGCGCCAGGAACTGTCGTCGACGTCCGTGCGGTGGAAGGTGAGGTCGCGGTCCGCCGGCCGCAGGACGTGCTGGAAGCGCCAGGTGCCGTCGAGGCTCAATCGGTACGGCGAGACCGTGCGGTCCGCGTTCAGCGCCTGCTGGAGGTCCCCGTAGGGCATCAGTGTCGCGTGTGGTGGCTGGGCGTTGACCTGGAAGATCCCAATGTTGTTGTTCCACTCCGGGTAGCCGTTGGGAGGATCCTCCCAGGCCGCTGCCGCGCCCGCCTCGGGTGCGGCAGCGGATGCGCCGCCCGACCACGGCGCGGCGATCGCGCCGAAGGCTCCCAGGCCGCCACCGAGCAGCAGACGGCGACGAACGGACGGTCCCTCTGGATCAGACATCTGCGGTCTCTCCTCGCCACCGACGGCACCGACGCGACGACGACTCGACTCACCGGGAGGTGCTGTCCGCCGAAGGAGCGGGAGGCCCAGTCATCGAAGCCGATCACTGGAAAGTTACGATATTCATCATATGTATGTCAACGCTGTGGCGCTTTCCTGGTCAGTTGGTGATCCAGGCGCAACTTTCGACGGTGATTTGATCTGATGAATGGGCGAGGTTGGTTCGTGGACCGCGCCTCCGGCCGATGTCGATCGTCGCGGCGTCGAGGGCGCTGCGGTGCCGTGGTGACGTACCGCATGCGGCCGATCGCACATTGACAGCGAAGTGGGGGCCGACCAGACTGGCCCGACAATTGCACAGCCGCGGTCACGTGTGGGGGAAGTCCGGTCGAAGTCCGGCGCTGGCCCGCAACGGTAGGCCGCCGGGGGTTACCCCGGTGGCGAGCCCGAATACCCGACGTGCCCGCGAGTCCCTGCTCCTCACCCGTCGTGGCCCACGGGTCGGAGGCCGGCCAGCCACGTCCTGACGGGCGGGCCGGGTTCCTGACGACCGCCGGGCCGGAAAGGCGCGCCCGATGGTCGTCCGCCCGAGCCGGTACCGCCCGCTCACCCTCCTCTGCGGCGTACTCGCCGCCCTCACCCTCACCCTGACACTCACCGGCCCGGCGATCGCCGCGCCCGCCCAGGTGGGCGGCGTCCGCTCCGACGCGGCCGCCGGCTGGCTGGCCCGCCAACTGGTCGACGGGGAACGATTCGAGACCGTCTTCGACGGCGTCGCGTACCCGGACCAGGGGTTGACCCTCGACGCGGTCCTCGCCTTCGCCGCCGCCGGCACGGCCGACGACTTCGGCGCGTCGGCGCTGGCCTGGGTCACCCGGCCGGACGTCCGCGACGGCTACGTCGGCGACGGCACCACCGAGGCGTACGCGGGCGCGACCGCCAAGCTCGCCCTCGCCGTGGCGGTACGCGGCGGCGACCCGACCGACGTCGGCGGGGTGGACCTGGTCGCCCGGCTGCGCGGGTTGCAGGCGCCCGACGGCCGGTTCACCGACCGGTCGGCGTGGGGCGACTACAGCAACGCGTTCAGCCAGTCCTTCGCGATCCTCGCGTTGCGCCGGACCGCAGCGGGAGTGCCCCCGTCGGCCGCCGGCTGGCTGGTCGGCACCCGGTGCCCGGACGGTGGTTACCCGGTGCTGCCGGCGCAGCCGGTCTGTAGCTCCGACGTGGACGCCACCGCCCTCACGGCGCAGGCGTTGCGGGCCGCCGGTCGGCACGCCGACGCCGCCGCAGCACTGCGCTGGCTGGTGTCGGTGCAGCGGGTCGACGGCGGGTTCGTCAACGCCGACGGGATCGCCAACGCCAACAGCACCGGCCTGGCGGCGCAGGCGCTGCGCGACGGTGGCCGGCCGGTGGCCTGGCTGCGGGCCCGGGTCTTCCTGACCGGGTTGCAGGTCGGCTGCGCCGCGCCGACGGCCGACCGGGGGGCCGTCGACTTCGACGGCGGCACCTTCGACCCGGGCACCGCCACCCGCGCCACCGCCCAGGCCGTCCTCGGTGTCACCGGCACCGGGTACGCGCGGCTCTCGTCTGCCGGTGCCGCCACCGGCGCACCCACCCTGCCCTGCCGTTGATCCGCACACCGATCCCCGTTCCCCGAGCCGAAGGAGTGCCCATGTCCCATGTCCAGAGTCCCGTCCGCCGGTGGTTCGCCGGCCTGTTGGCAGCGGCCGTCGTCGCGCTCGGCCTGATCGCCGTCGAACCGTCGCCGCGCGCCGCCCACGCCGCCGCCTGCACCGGCACGACGGGGGTCACCGTCGTGGTCGACTACGGTCCGCTCGGCGGCGGCGTCCAGGTGGCGTGCGCGCTCGGCGACCCGGCCACCGGGCTGGCCGCCCTCCAGGGCGCGGGCTTCGCGGTGACCGGTACCCAGCGGTGGGGCCTGGCGTTCATCTGCCGGATCAACGGTCAGCCGACCGCCGCCACCGAGCCCTGCGTGAACACCCCGCCGGCCAGCGCGTACTGGTCCTACTGGCACGCCTCCGGCAGCGGTGCGGCCTGGACCTACAGCACGCTGGGCGCGACCAGCTACAACCCGGCACCGGGAACGGTCGAGGGATGGTCCTTCGGCACCGGCACGGCACCCAGCATCACCGCCCCCTGACCTGCGGATAGCCTGACGGGTCCCGCGCCCGCCGGGTGTCGACGCCGTCTGGCGCCACAGGGCGACCGGGCGGTACGGTGTCGACACCCGGCGTGCCGGGCCACAACTGAATGCGTCCCGTTCGGGGGGAAGCCGGTCGAAGCCGGCGCTGACCCGCAACCGTGAGCGAGCACTGTCTCGCGAGCCGGAATGCCCCGAATCGGACGAGCGGCTTCCACTGTCGAGGTCTACAGGGTGGAGTCCGGCCAGCCGACTTTCGGCACCTCGTCGCGACCACGTGTACGGGATGCCGCCGGTGCCTTCCGGAGCTTTCACCGACCGCTCTGCGAAAGGCACCCCTCATGCTCTCCTGCTCGCTCCGGCGCGTCGGCGCCGGACTCGGCGCCGCCACCGCCACCGCGCTCGCCGTCGTCGTCGCCACACCGCTGGGCGGGGTGGCCGCACCGACCGCGACCCACACCGCCGCCGCCGGGGACGCCGCGCGCTGGCTTGCCGGCGAGTACGCCGACGGTGTCCTGCCCGGGCCGTTCGGCGGCGCCGACTGGGGCCTCACCATCGACGGCGTGCTCGCCCTCGCCGCCACCGGCGTCAACCCGTCGACCCGGCAGACGGCGACCGCACAGATCGCCGCCAACGTGCGCTCGTACAACAGCTACGACGACTGGGGCATCGAGGGCTTCACCGACGGCGGGGCCACCGCCAAGCTGCTCTACGCCGCCACCGCCGCCGGTGGCGACCCGACCGACTTCGGCGGCTGGGACCTGCGCGCGGAGACCCTGTCGCTGGTCTCCGGCGCGGACACCGGCCACCAGCACGGCCGGATCACCAGCCGCACCACCGAGGCGTCCGGTCAGGACCCGTCCAACACCTTTGACCAGAGCTTCGCCGTCCTCGGGCTGGCCCGCAGCGGCGGCGCACCGCAGGAGACGGTCGACTTCCTGGTCCGGCAGCAGTGCGCGGCCGGCGGCTTCCGGCTCTATCCCGACGCGGACGGCGCACCGTCGGCGAGCTGCGACGCGCAGGGCAACGCCACGCTCGACGTCGACTCCACCGCGATGGCCGTCCAGGCGTTGCTGGCCAGCGACGCCGACGGCGCGGACGACGCCGCCCAGCGCGGAGCCCAGTGGCTGGCGGCACAGCAACGCACCGACGGGTCGTTCGGCGGCTCGGGGCCGACCAGTGGCGCCAACTCCAACAGCACCGGCCTCGCCGGGCAGGCCCTGGCCGCGGCGGGTCGGGACAGCGAGGCGACCCGGGCCGCCGAGGCGTTGGCGGCACTCCAGCTCACCACCGGCAACGGCGGTGCCGCCGCGACCGAGGCCGGTGCCATCGCCTACAACACCGACGCGCTGACCGAGGCGGTCGGCGCGGGCATCACCGACAACCTCCGCGACCAGTGGCGTCGCGCCACCGCCCAGGCGCTGCTCGGCCTGGCCCAGGTGCCGCTCGGCCGGATCGGTCTCGACCCGCCGCCCACCGGCGGCCCCACCCCGTCGGCCAGCGCGTCGCCCACGCCCACCGGCTCGCCCACACCGACCGCGTCACCGACGCCGAGCACGCCACCGACGCCGACCGATCCGCCGACGGTCGACCCGACGCCGAGCGCCTCCCCGAGCGGTACGCCGGCCACGCCGGTCGCCACACCGACCGTGAGCACCAGCCCGGTCGCGGGGGGACCGGGACGCCTGCCCACCACCGGCGTGGCCATCGGCGGGTACGTGCTCACCGCGCTGCTGCTCGTCGGTGGGGGAGCGGTGCTGCTGGTGCTGGGCCGTCGGCGGGCCACATGAGCGGCCGGACGGTCCGCGCGGCAGTGGTGCTCGCGGTGACCGCCGCGAGCACGGCCCTCGGCGCGGCTCCCGCACAGGCCGCCGGTCGCGCCGGCCACTGCCCGGACGCCAACGGCGTGACCGTGGTGGTCGACTTCAAGGAACTCGGCGGTGGGGTGGTGGTCCGCTGCGCCCCGGGCGACCAGGCCACCGGTCTGGCCGCGTTGAAGAACGCCGGGTTCCAGATCGCCGGCACCCTGCGCTGGGGCGAGGGCTTCATCTGCCGGATCGAGGGCAAACCCTCGACCGCCACGGAGAAGTGCGTCGACACGCCACCGGCCAGCGCCTACTGGTCGTACTGGCACGCGCCGGACGGCGGTTCCTGGACGTACAGCGACCGGGGCGTGCTCAACCGCAAGCCACCGGCGGGCAGCTTCGAAGGCTGGTCGTTCTCGCTGAACCGCAGCGCCGACAACGCGCCCCGGCCTGCGGTGGCACCGAACCGGCCGGCACCACCGCCGCGCACCACACCACCGGCACCGCCGCCGCCCCGCACCTCGGCACCGGCACCGCCGCCACCCGCACCCACCCCGCCACCGCCGGGTGCCCCGCCGCCCGCCGCCCCGCCGCCGGCCGCAGGCGCACCCGTGGCGCCCGGCGTCGGCGTCCCGACCGGTGCGGCCGGTACGCCCGCCGCCTCGGCCCCGGTCGCGCCGACCGGCGACGCGTCCGGTCCGCCGCCGGAGGTGCCGCCGTCGGCGAGCGCCGTCCCGCCCCTGGGTGCCGCGCCCGCGCCGCCGACCGACCCGACGGGATCGCTCCCGCCGGTCGAGGTCACCGGAGCCCGGGACGGCGACGGCCTGCCGCTGGGCACCCTGGCCGGGCTGTTCCTGCTGGTCGCACTGGTCGGCGGTGGTGTCCTCGCGGCGCGTCGTCGGCGCACCGCCGCACCGGATGAGTGACCGGGCCGTCGTCGACAGCGGCCCGTCCGCTCGGCTGTCGGTGCGGTCCGGGGCTCGGACCGCCGGGACCTCTCGGCTGCCGCGCGGCCTGCATCCGGGCGCCTGGTGGTGTTGGGCGCTCGGGTTGGCGACGGCGGCCAGCCACACCACGAACCCGCTGCCGCTGGCGATGATCGTCGCTGCGGCGGCGCTGGTGGTGGTCCGTCGTCGCGGCGACGCCCCCTGGGCGTTGGCGTTCCGGATGTACCTGGTGCTCGGTGCGGTGATCGTGGCGATGCGGGTGCTGTTCCGCCTGGTCTTCGGCGGTGGTCAGGGCGACCACGTCCTGCTCCACCTGCCGGAGATCCCGTTGCCCGCCTGGGCGGCCGGTATCCGGCTGTTCGGGCCGGTCGCCGCCGAACAACTCCTCGGTGGCTTCTACGACGGGCTGCGGCTGGCCACGATGCTGATCTGTCTCGGTGCCGCCAACGCCCTGGCCAACCCGAAGCGGCTGCTCAAGGCCGTGCCCGGCGCCCTGTACGCGGTCAGCACGGCGGTGGTGGTCGCCCTGTCGGTCGCCCCGCAACTGGTCGAGAGCGTGCTGCGGGTACGCCGTGCCCGCCGACTGCGCGGTGCGCCCGGGCACGGTCTGCGCGCCCTGCGCGGCATCGCCCTGCCGGTGCTGGCCGACGCCCTGGACCGGTCCCTCGCCCTGGCGGCGGCGATGGACTCGCGAGGTTACGGGCGCACCGCCGCCGTACCGGCCGGTCGGCGTGCTCTCACCGGTGCCCTGGTGCTCACCGGGCTGGTCGGTGTCTGCGTCGGCACGTACGGCCTGCTCGACGCGACCGTGCCCGGCTATCTCGGTCTGCCGATGCTGCTCGCCGGGCTGGCCACGGCGGTGGTCGGAATGCTGCTGGCCGGGCGTCAGGTGCGGCGTAGTCGCTACCGCCCCGACCGGTGGCGGCTGGCCGAGCTGGCCGTCGCCGGGTGTGGCCTGGCCACCGCTGCGGTGATGACGTTGGCCGGCACGGTGGACCCGGAGCGGCTCTACCCGCCGGTCAGCCCGCTCACCTGGCCGGAGTTGACGCCCCTGGTGGTGCTCGCCGTGCTGGTGGCCGTGGCGCCGGGCTGGCTGGCCCCACCGGCACCGACGGCGAACCCCGCCGCGCGACCGCTGCCCGTGCCAGCGGCGGCGAGCGGCCGCACCGACCACACGTCGCCTCGCGACACCGCCCAGCCGGAGGCGCACCGATGATCGACTTCGACCGGGTCACCGTCCGGTACGCCGAGAGCCGCGAGCCGATGCTGCGCGACGTCCGCCTGCACATCCCGGAGGGCGAGCTGTGCCTGGTCGCCGGGCGCACCGGAGCCGGCAAGTCGACGCTGCTGCGGGCGATCAACGGGCTGGTGCCGCACTTCACCGGCGGCACCCTGTACGGCACCGTCACCGTGCACGGCCGGGACACCCGGGCACATCCGCCGCGCGATCTCGCCGACGTCGTCGGCGTGGTCGGTCAGGACCCGCTCGCCGGCTTCGTCACCGACACCGTCGAGGAGGAACTCGCCTACGGCATGGAGCAACTCGCGCTACCCGCGCCGGTCATGCGCAAGCGCGTCGAGGAGACCCTCGACCTGCTCGGCATCGCCGAGCTGCGGGACCGTCCGCTGCGGACACTCTCCGGCGGGCAGCAGCAGCGGGTCGCCATCGGCGCGGTCCTCACCAGCCATCCGCAGGTGCTGGTGCTCGACGAACCGACCTCGGCGCTGGACCCGACCGCCGCCGAGGACGTGCTGGCCGCCGTCACCCGCCTGGTCCACGACCTCGGCGTGACCGTGGTGGTGGCCGAGCACCGGCTGGAACGCGTCGTGCAGTACGCCGACCGGCTGCTCTATCTGCCCGGCGACGGCACCGTCGTCGACGGGCCACCGGACGCCGTGCTCGCCGGCATCGAGCTGGCCCCGCCGTTGATCGAGTTGGGCCGCGTCGCCGGCTGGACACCCCTGCCGCTCTCCGTCCGCGACGCCCGGCGTCGTGCGGGCGACCTCCGGCAGCGGCTCGCCGACGCGTCGCCCCCACCGGCGGCGCCGGTGCCGGACGGCGTACCGGCGCTGACCGCGCGGGGCGTCGCGGTGCGGTACCCGGGCACGGTGGCGGTGCGCGGTGTCGACCTCGACCTGCACTCGGGCCAGGTCGTCGCGCTGATGGGCCGCAACGGCTCCGGGAAGTCGAGCCTGCTCTGGGCGGTGCAGGGCAGCGGCCCACGCCAGGGCGGCACGGTGACCGTGCCCGGCCCGGACGGCGACACCGATCCGAAGGCGCTGTCCGCCGCGCGGGCCCGCCGCCGGGTCGGTCTGGTCCCGCAGACCCCGGGCGACCTGCTCTATCTGGAGACGGTGGCCGCCGAGTGCGCCCAGGCCGACCGGGAGTCCGAGGTGCCCGAGGGGACCTGCCGGGAGTTGCTGGACCACCTCACCCCCGGGCTGCCGGACGACCGGCACCCACGGGACCTGTCGGAGGGGCAGCGGCTGGCCCTCGCGCTCGCGGTCCAGCTCACCGCCGCCCCGCCGGTGGTCCTGCTCGACGAGCCCACCCGGGGGCTGGACTACCGGGCCAAGCGGCAGTTCGCCACCGTGGTCCGTCGACTGGCCGCGCAGGGCCGGGCGGTCGTGGTCGCCACCCACGACGTCGAACTCGTCGCCACCCTCGCCGACCGGGTGGTGGTGATGGCCCAGGGCGAGATCGTCGCCGACGGCACCGCCGCCGAGGTCATGCTCGCCTCACCGGCGTTCGCGCCCCAGGTCGCCAAGGTCCTGGCCCCGCAGCCCTGGCTGACGGTGGACCAGGTCACCTCGGCACTGGCCCGCGCCGAGGTGACGCGATGAGCGTGCTGCGGGTCGCTCCGCGTACGGCTGTCATCCTGACCCTCGCCTCGGTCGCCGCGTTCGCCACCTTCGCCTGGCCGTTCTTCGTGCCCGCCCAGCCGGAGGCGACGGCGCGGACCACCGAGGCGCCGCTGGTCTTCATCGTCGTCCTGCCGGTCCTGCTCGCCCTCGTCCTGGCCGAACTCAGCTCGGGCGGCATCGACAGCAAGGCGTTGGCGATGCTCGGCGTGCTCGCCGCCGTCAACGCCGCGTTACGCCCGCTGGGTGCCGGCACCGCCGGGATCGAGACGGTGTTCTTCCTGCTGGTGCTGGCCGGTCGGGTGTTCGGGCCCGGGTTCGGCTTCCTGCTGGGTGCCATCTCGCTGTTCGCCTCCGCGCTGCTCACCGCCGGGGTCGGACCCTGGCTGCCGTTCCAGATGCTGGCCGCCGCCTGGCTGGGGCTCGGCGCGGGGCTGCTGCCGTCCCGGCTGCGGGGCCGGGCCGAGATCGCCGTGCTGGCCGGGTACGGCGCGGTCGCCGCCTACGCGTACGGGCTGCTGATGAACCTCTGGTTCTGGCCGTTCAGCGTCGGCGCAGACACCCAGCTCTCGTACGTCGCCGGTGCGCCGGTGCTGGAGAACCTGCACCGCTTCGCGGTCTTCACCGCCGTCACCTCCACCTTCGGCTGGGACACCGGCCGGGCGGTCACCACCGCCGTCGCCATCGTCCTGGTCGGACCGGCGGTGCTGGCCGCGTTGCGCCGGGCCGCCCGCCGGGCCGCGTTCGACGCCCCGGTGACCTTCGCCGCGCCCGTCACGCCGACGGTGGGCGTGGGGTCGGGTGCACCCACCGGTGCGCCGATCGACGGGCCGGACGCGGTGCCGACCGCCCCGCCGGGACGAACCGGGGACGGTACGCCACCCGAACGATGAGCGGGTGTGTCCGGACGGTGTGCGGGTGTGCCCGGACGCGTTCCGGGACTGGCGGCCCGGCCTCCGCACCGTCCTGACGCCTCGTCGCCGTGCGGACGACGACGAGCGCTGGCACGCGTGGTGCCCGTGGCGTCGCTCTGCGTGGCGGCGGGTGGTGGACGTCTGCCCGGATCGGGGTATCCGCAGGTGGGCGCGGGTTACAAGGTCGTAAATCGTGATCTGAGGGCGGCTCCGAACCGTTGACGTGGCCTCGCTCACGCTCCTATGGTGAACCACCAGTTCACTGAGTGATCCGATCCGGGCGGGGGAAGCCGGCGGATCCCACGCCAGACGACGCTTCCGAGGGATTCGGAGAGTGCCTGCATGACCGTGACAAGAACGACCACCGCCGCGGTGGCCGCCCAGGGCGGACCCGCCGGTCAGGTGGACCCGCCGACACCACGCCGCCGAAACGCCCGACTGGCCGCCGCGAGCAGGAGCGGTCGCAACGCGGCCGGAGCCGTCCTGGTGGTGGCGGCGCTCGCCGGCCTCTGGGAGGGCTACAAGGCGTTGGGCCGGGCCGTCGGCGACGTCGTGCCCGGCACCCGGATCGCCTTCCCCGTCGCCACCGACGATCTGTCGATGCCGCACGTGTGGACGATCCTCGGCGCACTCGTCGAACCGGCCCGACGCGGCGACCCGACCACGCTCGGCGTCTATCTGCTCGGCGAGACCAGCGTGACGCTGCGCGAGGCGTTCTACGGCCTGGTGGCCGGCGCGTCGCTCGGCCTGCTGCTCGCCGTCCTCTTCCTGAACGTGGTGCCGCTGAGCAAGGGGCTGATGCCCTGGCTCGTGGCGTCGCAGACGGTCCCGCTGGTGGCCATCGCACCGATGATCGTGATCTGGGGCGGCAAGGCCGGCGCACCGCCCTGGGTGGCGGTCACCGGCATCGCCGCCTACCTCGCCTTCTTCCCGGTCACCATCAACACCCTGCGCGGTCTCAAGTCACCGCCGAAGGTCCAACTGGAGTTCATGCGCAGCGTCGGTGCCGGCCGCTGGCAGGTACTCGGGTGGCTGCGGATGCCCGCGGCGCTGCCCTTCGTCTTCGCCGGCCTGCGCCTCGCGGCGACCGCGAGCGTGGTGGGCGCGATCGTCGGCGAACTCTCCGCCGGCACCGGCCGGGGCATCGGCCGGGCCATCCTCACCTTCGCCTACTACTACTCCAACGGCCCCGAGAAGTTGTACGCGGCCGTCCTGGTCGCGGCGGCGGCCGGCATCGTCTTCGTGCAGTCCCTGGCACTCATCGAGCGCGTCGCGCTCCGGAACCGGCAGACCCGGTGACCACCCCTTCCGCCTCCACAACACCTGGAGAGACGCTGATGTCTGAGGCCGCGATCATTTCCGTGCGAGGAGTCACCAAGCAGTTCACCGGCGGAGACCGTACGGTGACGGCGCTTGAGGACATCGACCTGTCGATCGAGCGGGGCGAGTTCGTGTCCCTGCTGGGGCCCAGCGGCTGCGGCAAGAGCACCCTGCTGCGGATCCTGGCGGACCTCACCGAGCCGACCGACGGCACGGTGTCGCTCAACGGCAAGCCGCCGGCCGCGTCCCGGTTGGACCGGGACTACGGCATGGTCTTCCAGCAGGCCGGCCTCTTCGAGTGGCGGACCGTGCAGCGCAACGTCGAACTGCCGTTGCAGGTGGCCGGCGTGGACAAGGCGACCCGGCGGGCCAAGGCCCACGAGATGCTGGACCTGGTCCGCCTCTCCGACTTCTCCCGCCACTTCCCCTGGCAGCTCTCCGGCGGCATGCAGCAGCGGGTGGCGATCGCCCGCGCGCTGTCGGCCGACCCGGAGATCCTTTTCATGGACGAGCCGCTGGGCGCGCTCGACGAGATGAACCGGGAACGCCTGCAGGGCGAGCTGCTGCGGATCTGGTCGGACACCCGCACCACGGTCGTCTTCGTCACGCACAGCATCTCCGAGGCGGTCTTCCTCTCCTCGCGGATCGTCGTGATGTCCGCCCGTCCCGGTCGCATCGCCGCCAGCATCGACGTCGACCTGCCGTACCCGCGCACCGCGGCGACCCGGACCACCGACGCGTACTTCGCCAAGGTCACCGAGGTGCGCGCGGCGCTGCACGGCGTCCCGGCCGAGCAGGCGGCCCGATGAGCACCACGCCCCTCACCCGGACCGCCCCGTCCGCCGCCGGGCTCCGGACGGCCGTCGGCCGGTTCCTGCCGGTCGTGCTCACCGCCGTGGTGATCCTCGGCTCGTGGCAGTTGGCCGTCACGATCTTCGACGTCCCGTCGTTCATCGTGCCGGCGCCGGTGGAGATCTCGTCCGCGTTCCGCTCCGAGTTCGGCACGATCATGTCGGCCTCGGTGATCACCGTGCGGGCGGTGCTCCTCGGTCTGCTCCTCGGCGCGGTCGCCGGGGTCTCGGTGGCCCTGGCGCTCAGCCGCTTCCCGGGCGTGTCCGGCCCGGTGCTGACCGCCGCCGTCATCATCAACTGCGCCCCGATCGTGGCTCTCGCGCCGATCTTCAACAACTGGTTCGGGGTTACCAACCCGATGTCCAAGGCCGGCGTGGCCGCGGTGATGGTCTTCTTCCCGGTCCTGGTCAACACCACCAGGGGCCTTCTCCAGGTCTCACCCCTGCACCTGGAGATCATGCAGTCGCTCGCGGCACAGCCTCGACAGGTGGCGCTCATGCTGCGGCTGCCCAACGCGTTGCCGTACCTGTTCAACGCGCTCAAACTCGGCAGCACGCTCGCCGTGATCGGCGTGATCGTGACCGAGTACTTCGGTGGACCGAGCAACGCGCTCGGGGTGTATATCGCCTACCAGGCGGCCCTGCCCCGCTTCGAGTACGCCTGGGCCGGGATCGCCGTGGCCAGTGCCCTCGGTCTGCTGCTGTTCGGTGCCACGTCCCTCTTGGAACGCCTCCTGATGCCCTGGCACGAGTCCCTGCACGACAGCGACTCCTGAAAGCCCGGATCCCCCACGAAATGTTGGAGTCAGATATGGCCCTGCACCTACGGCGGACCTCGCGGAGGAACCGCCCGATCACGATCGCCGCCACGCTCACCGCCGTCCTGCTCGCCGCCTCGGCCTGCGGAGGCATGTCCGACGGCCCGAGCGAGTCCGCGGCCGAGGCCGCCAAGAACTGTGAGTCGACCACCAAGGTCCGGGTGGTGCTCCAGTGGGTCGCCCAGGCCCAGTTCGCCGGCTACTACGCGGCGAAGGAGAAGGGGTACTACGCCGAGGAGTGCCTCGACGTCACCATCCAGGAGGGCGGCGTCAACATCGTCCCCCAGCAGGTGCTCTCCGCCGGCAACGCCGAGTTCGCGGTCAGCCACGTCACCAAGACGATGGTCACCCGGGAACAGGGCGCGGACCTGGTCAACATCGGCCAGGTGTTCCAGCGCGGCGCGTACCTCCAGGTCGCCTGGGCCGACTCCGGCATCAAGGAGCTGACCGACCTCAAGGGCAAGAAGGTCGGGAGCTGGGGCTACGGCAACGAACTCGTGCTGTTCGCCGCGATGAAGGACGCCGGTGTCGACCCGACCAAGGACGCCGAGATCATCCAGCAGCCGTTCGACATGTCGCTGCTGCTGCGCAAGGAGGTCGACGCTGCCCAGGCCAAGACCTACAACGAGTACGCCCAACTGCTGGAGACCAAGAACCCGGACACCGGTCAGCTCTACCAGCCGTCGGACTTCTCCGTGATCAACCTCCAGGACGCCGGCTACACCAGCCTTGAGGACGGCGTCTACGCCCGGGGTGACTGGCTCAACGAGCAGGCCAACCAGGACACGGCGGTGAAGTTCCTCAAGGCGTCCTACCGGGGCTGGGGCTTCTGCCGCGACGAGCTGGACGACTGCGTGGACATCGTGCTCAACGCCGGCAGCGCGTTGGGCAAGGGACACCAGACCTGGATGCTCAACGAGATCAACAAGCTGATCTGGCCGGCCGCCAACGGCGTCGGGATGATGGACCAGGCGGCCTGGGACCAGACGATCAAGATCGCGATGGGCGGCGGCGTGCTCAAGGGCGTGCCGGACTCCGACGCGTTCCGCACCGACCTGTCGAAGCGCGCCAACGAGGAACTCACCGCTGACGGCTTCGACGCCAACGGCAACTCCTACACCCCGCAGACCGTGACGATCACGGAAGGCGGCAGGTAGGCGAGCGGTCGGGTGCCGGGCGGTCCCCACCGTTCGGCACCCGACCGCAGCCGATGGCTTCTGCCAAGATGTGGGCCGTATCTCACGGCTGACGGCGATTGATGGAGGTAGCGATGGCGCCCAGTGAGGCGGGCCTGGTGCGACGCACGATCTGGCTCCTGCGGGCGGTGGCGGCGCACCCGGAAGGTGTCGGGCTCAGCGAGGTCGCCCGCGAGGCGGGTATCCCGAAGGCCACCTGCTACCGGGTGCTCACCGTGCTGGAGCGGGAGAGCTGGCTCACCCTGGATCCGATCACCCGTCGCTACCGGGTGTCCCTCGGTCTGCTCTCCATCGTGGGCGGACTGCTCGACGGCGGTGGCGCCTACGGCCACATGCGGGAGGTGCTGCGCAACCTCGCCGAGGAGACCCGGGAGACGGCCGGCTTCGACGTGCTGCTGCCGCCGCAGGTGATGGTCGTGGCGCAGGTGCCGGGTCCGTCGCTGATCGGGCAGACGCTCAAGCCGGTACCCCGTACCCAGCCGGTCTGGGCCACCTCCACCGGCAAGGTGCTGCTGGCGGCGCTGAGCGCGGAGTCGGTGTGGGAGGACTTCACCGAGGAGTTCGCCGAGCACGCCCCGCCGGAGGTGGGCGACCTGGAGTCCTTCGTGGCCTCGCTGGACGCGGTCCGGGAGCGCGGGTTCGCCTTCGCGTACGACGAACTCGAGGTGGGGGCGGCGTCGGTCGCCGCGCCGGTGCGGCTGCGCGGCACCACGCCGTACGCGGTCTGGATCGGTGGGCCGACGTACCGGATCACCCGCGAGCGCATCGACACCATGGCGGAGTCGGTGATCAAGGCCGCCCGGCAGCTCACCGACCTGCTCAGTAACGCAGACATCGACATTCCGAGTGCCTTCGCCAGACGCTAGGGCACCCGCCGACCGCACGGCTCGTCCACGCGTGCGGTGAAGGAGGAGACAATGGCCGTACCAGCCGAGGTGTTGGCGGCGGCACTGACGGTGGTCGACAAGACCCCCAAGGGGCTGTACGTCGACGGCGAGTGGCGTGCGGGCCGGGACGGTGCCGTCCTGCCCGTGGAGGACCCGGCGACCGGCACCACCATCGCCGAGGTGGCGGACGCCTCGGTCGAGGACGGGCGGGACGCGTTGGCCGCCGCCGCCCGGGCCCAGGCCGGGTGGGCCGCGACGCCGCCCCGGGAACGGGGCGAGGTGTTGCGCCGGGCGTTCGACCTGATCATCGAGCGCCGTGACGACCTGGCCCGGATGATGACCCTGGAGATGGGCAAGGCGTTCGCCGAGTCCCAGGCCGAGGTGGCTTACGCCGCCGAGTTCCTGCGCTGGTTCGCCGAGGAGGCGGTCCGCATCGACGGCGGCTACCTGCCGGCGCCGGGCGGCAACTCGCGGGTCGTGGTGATGCGCCAACCGGTCGGCCCCTGCCTGCTGGTGACCCCGTGGAACTTCCCGATGGCGATGGGCACCCGCAAGATCGGTCCCGCCCTGGCGGCCGGGTGCACCGTCGTGGTCAAGCCGGCCAAGCAGACGCCGTTGTCCATGTTGGCGCTGGTGCGGATCCTGGAGGAGGCGGGCCTGCCCCGGGGCGTGGTCAACGTGATCACCACCTCGCAGTCCGGCCGGGTCACCTCGGCCCTGCTCACCGACGAGCGGTTGCGCAAGCTGTCGTTCACCGGTTCGACCCCGGTCGGCCGGACCCTGCTGGCCCAGTCCGCCGAGCGGGTGCTGCGTACCTCGATGGAACTGGGCGGGAACGCGCCGTTCCTGGTCTTCGGCGACGCCGACCTCGACCTGGCCGTCGAGGGGGCGGTCCAGGCCAAGATGCGCAACGTCGGTGAGGCGTGCACCGCGGCGAACCGGTTCTACGTGCACCGCTCCGTGGCGCCGCACTTCGTCGAGGCGCTCGCCGAACGGCTGGGCGGGCTGCGTGTCGGGCACGGGCTGGACCCGTCGACCGACGTGGGGCCGCTCATCGACGGCGTCGCGGTGACCTCGGTCGCCGAGCTGGTCGCCGACGCCACGCAGGCGGGTGCGGCGGTCGTCACCGGTGGCGGGCCGGTCGAGGGAGCCGGGCACTTCTTCGCGCCGACCGTGCTCTCCGGCGTGCCGGAGCGCGCCCGGTGCGTCCGCGAGGAGATCTTCGGCCCGGTCGCCCCGGTGGTGGTCTTCGACGACGAGGACGAGGCGGTCGGCCTGGCCAACGACTCCGAGTACGGGCTGGCCGCGTACGTCTTCACCGAGAACCTGGGCCGGGGGCTGCGGGTGACCGAGCGGCTGGAGAGCGGGATGGTGGGGCTCAACCAGGGCGTCATCTCCAACCCGGCGGCCCCCTTCGGCGGCGTCAAGCAGTCCGGGACGGGCCGCGAGGGCGGGGCGGTCGGCATCGACGAGTACCTGTTCGTCAAGTATGCGGCGGTGCGGGCGCCATGGTGACCCGCTTCCTGCTCGCCGGGGTGCAGATGGCGCCGGTCTTCGGCGACGTCGCGGCGAACATCGCCGGCACCTCCGCCTGGATCCGGGCGGCGGCCGACCGGGGAGCCCGACTCGTGGTGCTGCCCGAGGCGGCCTCGGCGGGGTACGTCTTCGCCGACCGGGCGGAAGCGGCCCGGTACGCCCAGCCGGTGCCGGACGGGCCGACGGTCACCGCGTGGGCGCGGCTCGCCGCCGAGCTGGACGTGTGGATCGTCGGCGGGGTGACCGAGCGGGACGGCGACGCGGTCTTCAACTCGGCGGTGCTGCTCGGTCCGACCGGGCACCTCGGCACGTTCCGCAAGGCCCACCTGTGGAACGACGAGAAGGAGATCTACGACCGCAACGCCGACGGTTTCCCGGTCTACGACACGCCGCTGGGCCGCATCGGCATCGGGATCTGTTACGACGCTTGGTTCCCCGAGACGTTCCGCAGTGCCGCGTTGCAGGGCGCCGACCTGGTGGTGCTGCCGTCGAACTGGGTGCCGGTGCCGGGACAGCCGACGACGGCGCCCGCGATGGCGAACCTGATGTGCATGACCGGGGCGCACTCCAACCAGTGTTACGTGGCCGGGATCAGCCGGATCGGGGTGGAGAACGGCCAACCCTTCGTCGGCCGGTCCGTCCTGGTCGGACCGGACGGCTGGCCGATCGCCGGCCCGGCCAGCGGGGACCGCGAGGAACTCGTGCTGGCCGAGGTGGACCTGATCGGTACGCGGGCGCAACGGTGGCACAACCCGTTCAACCAACCGCTGGCCGACCGGCGGACCGATCTCTATGTGACCGGTGACCACGCCGTGCCAGCGGTGCTGCCGTCACCGCGCTGACCTGCGTGGACGGCGACAGGTGAACCTCGCCGGATAGCCGGATACGTCCCTGGGGGCTATTGACTCGCTCCCTCTGCAACGCCAGGATATGAACCAATGGTTCATCCAATGAACCACTAAGGAGTGATCGTGAGCATCCGGGTTCGCAAGCTGATCCGTCACCTCGAAGAGACGCGGCTGGAGAACGGCAGAGCGGTGCAGCCGGTGCACCGGGTCGCCTTCGCCGGCGTGGTCATCGAGAATCCCTACCCCAGCGAGTACGTGCAGGACCTGGTCACCCTCGCCGACGAGATCGGTCAGGAGATCGGCGAACTGGTCGGCCCCGCCTGCGTCGAGCTGCTCGGCGCCGAGGTCGAGGCGTTCGGCAAGGCCGCGCTCGTCGGCATCGACGGTGAGGTCGAGCACGGCTCGGCGCTGATCCACAACCTGCGCTTCGGCAACGTGTTCCGCACCGCAGCCGGCGGCACCGAACTGCTGCCCGCCGCCGAGAAGGTCGGCGTGCCCGGCAGCCCGATCGACATCCCGCTCAAGCACAAGCTGGACTCCAAGACCCGCTCGCACCACCAGACGGTGACCCTCCAGGTGGCCGACGTGCCCCGACCCCGGGAGATCCTCGTGGTCTGCGCCGCGTCGAACACCGGACGCCCGCTGGCCCGCCTCGCCGCCTTCGGCGCCGAGCTCAAGAGCAACTGACCCAGCGCTCGACGGGACGGAGCCAGCCGATGACCATCACCGACACCGACACCACCACCTGGACCAGCGAGCGCCTCAAGCAGATCGACAAGGAGTACGTCATCCACTCCTGGTCGGTGCAGGGTGCGCTCGACCCCATCCCCGTGGCCGGCGGATCCGGTTCGTGGTTCTGGGACTACGACGGCCGCCGGTACCTCGACTTCCAGTCCCAACTGGTCAACCTGAACCTGGGCCACCAGCACCCCCGACTGGTCGAGGCGATCCGCGCCCAGGCCGAACAGCTCTGCTACATCGGACCCGGCTTCGCCGAGCGGTCCCGCGCGGAACTGGCCGAGATGATGGCCGGGCTCACCCCCGGTGACCTCAAGATGAGCTTCTTCACCACCGGCGGCGCGGCGGCCAACGAGAACGCCGTCCGGCTGGCCCGGCACGTCACCGGCCGACAGAAGGTCATCGCGCGGTACCGCTCGTACCACGGCGCCACGGCGGGCGCTATGTCGCTGACCGGCGACCCGCGTCGCTGGGCGGCCGAGCCGGGGATGAGCGGTGTGGTGCGGATGCTCGACCCGTACACCTACCGCTGCCCGGCCGGGCACCCCGACCCGTGCCCGGTCTGCTCCGGCGGCCCGCACCTGGAGGAGATCCTCCGCTACGAGAACCCGGAGACCGTCGCCGCCGTGATCGTCGAGCCGGTCACCGGCACGAACGGGCTGCTCTACCCGCCGGACGGTTACCTGCGCTCGCTGCGGGAGGTCTGCGACCGGTACGGCATCCTGCTCATCTTCGACGAGGTGATGGCGGGGTTCGGGCGTACCGGCGAGTGGTTCGCCTGCGACCACTGGGACGTGGTGCCGGACATCCTCACCACGGCCAAGGGGCTGAACTCCGGGTACGTGCCGCTCGGCGCGATGACGGTCTCCACCCGGATCTCCGAGTGGCTGCGGGACAACATGTTCTGGGGCGGCCTGACGTACGCCGGGCACCCGCTCGCCTGCGCCTCCGGCGTGGCGTCCCTGCGGATCATGCAGGACGAGGGCGTGGTGGAGAACGCCCGGGCGATGGGGGAGCGGCTCGGTGCCGGTCTGGCCACGCTGGCGGAACGCCACCCGAGCATCGGCGAGATCCGGGGCCGGGGGTTGTTCTACGGCGTGGAGCTGGTCCGCGACCGCGACACCCGGGAACCCCTCGTGCCGTTCAACGCCAAGGGACCGGCCGCCGCGCCGGTCGGCCGGCTGCTCAAGGCCGCGATGCAGCGGGGCGTCTACCTGACCGCCAACTTCAACGTGCTGCGGCTGACCCCGCCCCTGGTCATCAACGCCGAGGAGATCGACCTGGCGCTCGGCGTCCTGGACGAGGTGCTCGACCTCGCCGACGAGCACTACCAGAACTGAGCGACGGCGGCGGGTGACGGACCCGCCGGGGAGAGGAGAGGCACGATGCCGACGACGCTGATCACCAACGGCACGGTCGTCAACGCCGACGCCGCGGTCCGCGCCGACGTGCTGGTACGCGACGGCCGGATCGTCGCCCTCGGCACCGGCACGGACTGGACCGCCGACCACGTGGTGGACGCGACGGGCAAGCTGGTCATGCCCGGTGGCATCGACGCGCACACCCACTTGGAGTACCCGGTCGACGGCTTCAGCACCCATACCGCCGACGACTTCCACAGCGGAACGGTCTCGGCGGCGTGCGGCGGCACCACCACGGTCATCGACTTCGTCAAGAAGGAACCCGACCGGACGCTGTACGACACGTACCTGCGGCGGCGGGACACGGCGGCGGCCAAGGCCGTGGTGGACGTCGGCCTGCACGCCATCGTCCCGCCCCGCGCCGCCCAGCCGGACGTCCTCGACGACCTGCGCCGGCTGGTCGGCGAGGGCGCGACGAGCTGGAAGTTCTTCATGGCCTACCCGGGCCAGATGGTCGACGACGACGAGCTGCTCGACGGCTTCGAACTGGCCCGCGACCTCGACGTGCTGCCGATGGTGCACGCCGAGAACGGGCACATGGTGGCCCGCGAGGTGCGGCGTCTGGTGGACAGCGGCCGGACCGCCGAGAACTTCCACATGCGGGCGCACGGGCACGACTCCGAGGCCGAGGCGGTGCACCGCGCCGTCGTGCTCGCCGAGAGCATCGGCACACCGCTGTACGTGGTGCACGTCTCCAGCGCGGAGGCGGCCGACGAGATCAGCCGGGCCCGGTCCGCCGGGTCACGGGTCTACGGCGAGACCTGCCCGCAGTACCTCGTGGTGGCCTACGAGGACTACGCCGACCTGGGGGAGCGGGCCGCCGCGTACGTCTGCTCCCCGCCGATCCGGGAACGCAGCAACCAGGACGGCCTCTGGCGGATGCTCGCCACCGGCGCCCTGTCCACCGTCGCCACCGACCACGCCGGCTTCTGCCTGCACCAACCCGAGGACCTGCCGCCGCAGAAGCTGCGCAGCCCCGGCTACTTCCCGAAGGTGCCCAACGGGGTCCCCGGCGTCGAGGACCGACTGATGGTCCTCTGGCAGTCCGGCGTGGTGAGCGGGGTGATCGACCCGTGCCGCTTCGTGGACCTGGTCGCCGCCCGACCGGCCAAGCTGTTCGGCCTGTTCCCCCGCAAGGGCGTCGTCGCGGTCGGGGCGGACGCCGACCTGGTGATCTGGGACCCGGCCGCCGACCACGTGATCACGGCGGCGGGCTCGCACACGCGCACCGACTACAACATCTACGAGGGCATGCGCGTGACCGGTCGACCCGTGCACGTCTTCTCCCGGGGCGCGCACCTGGTCGACCCGGACGGCCTGCGGATCGACACCCCCGGCCGGGGTGCCTTCCTGACCCGCGACGCGCCGCGTCTCCTCTGACCCACCGAATCCCCTGCACCACGTACGAGCGGAGCTGGACAGATGACACTTCCCCTGGGTATCCACGTCGGTGAGCGACTCAGCCTGGAACAGACCTACTGGCAGGCCGAGTTCGCCGACCAGAACGGGTTCGAGTCCGTCTGGGTCGCCGAGGGACGACTCGCCCGCGACGGCATCGTCCCGGCGGCGATCATCGCGAGCAAGACGCGGAACGTGAAGATCGGCACCGGTGTGGTCAACAACAAGAGCCGCAACGCGGCCCTGATGGCGGTCACCTTCAAGACGCTGGACGAGGTCGCGCCGGGCCGGGCCATCCTGGGCATCGGCGCCTGGTGGGAGCCGCTGGCGACCAAGGTCGGCCAGCCGCTGTCCAAGCCGCTCAAGTCGATGCGCGAGTACATCGGCGTGCTCCAGGCGTTCTTCCGCAACGAGGTCGTCAACTTCGACGGCGAGTTCGTGCAGATGCAGGACGTGCGCTTCGACAGCATGTACCGGGAGAACAAGCCGGTCGACATCCCGATCTACATCGGCGCGGTCGGTCCCCGGATGCTCGAACTCGCCGGGGAGATCAGCGACGGCGTGCACATGGACTTCCTGCTCCCGCCGTCGTACATGGTGGGTGCCCGGGAGGCGATCGGCCGTGGCCTGGCCAAGCGGACCGACGGCCGCGACGCCATCGACCTGACCCAGATCGTCTCGTGCAGCGTCAACGACGACGACCCGCAGGAGGCCATCGACGCCTGCAAGGCGTTCCTCACCCTCTATCTGTGCCAGCAGCCGCACATCGCGGAGCACTGCGGGGTGGATCGGGAACTCGTCGACCGCTTGCAGGAGATCGCCGGCTGGCCCGCCACGCCCGAGGACATCAAGCGGGCGATGCACCTGGTCCCCAACAGCCTGGTGCAGAACGTCACCGCCTGCGGCACCACCGACGACGCCTTCCAGAAGCTCCAGGCGTACCAGGAGGCGGGCGTGCGCTGCCCGATCATCTCCACGCTCGGTGACAAGGAGCAGACCCTCACCCGGCTCGCCCAGGCCGCGAAGGCGTGACCCGGTGAGCACCCACCCCTCCTGCCGCGTCGCCGTGATCGGCGGCACCGGCCCGCAGGGCCGTGGGCTGGGCTACCGCCTGGCCCGCGCCGGACACCGGGTCGTCCTCGGCTCCCGCGACGCCGGACGCGCCGAGGCCGCCGCCGAGGAGTTGTCCCGCCAGGTCGGCGCCGCGCGCGTCACCGGCGCCACCAACCTCGCGGCGGCGACCGACGCCGACGTCGTCCTGCTCGCCGTGCCCTACGACGGGCACGCCGACCTGGTCACCGGACTGGCCCCGGCACTTGCCGACACGCTGGTGGTGAGCTGCGTCAACCCGCTCGGCTTCGACCGCCACGGCCCGTACGGCGTCGCCGTGCTGGCCGGCAGCGCCGCCGAGGAGGCCGCCGCGCTGGTCCCGTCGGCCACCGTGGTCGGCGCGTTCCACCATCTGGCCGCCCCCCTCCTGCTCGACCCGGACGCCGACCTGAGCCACGAGGACGTCCTGGTCTGCGGGGACGACGTCGCCGCCAAGGAGCGGGTGATGGCCCTCGCCGTCGACGTGACCGGTGGCCGTGCCCTCGACGCCGGCCGGTTGCGGCTGGCCCGCCAACTGGAACCCCTGACCGCAGTCCTGATCAGCGTCAACAAGCGGTACAAGACCCGTTCGGGGCTGGCTCTGACCGGCCTCGCCCCGGCGGTCGGAAAGGTCCCCGCGTGAAACTCGCCGCCCTGCAACTCCGCGCCACCGACGACCGGACCGAGACGATCGGCCGTGCCGCCGACCTGATCGACGCCGCCGCCGACCAGGGCACCCGCATCCTGCTGCTGCCGGAACTGTTCGCGGTGCCGTTCGTCCAGCCCGAACCCGACCTGGACTACTTCCGGTACGCCGAGGGCCTCGACGGTCCGTCGAACCGCATGGCGGCCGAGCGGTCGAAGCGGCACCGGATGACGGTCGTCTCGTCGATCTTCGAGGCGGGCCAGGTCCCCGGCGTCTATCACAACACCGCCTGCACCTACGTCGACGGTGAACTGAAGTCGGTGTACCGCAAGTCGCACCTGCCGTTCTCCAACGGCTTCCCGGAGAAGTTCTACTTCCAGCCGGGCGGCACCGAGCCCGACGTGGTGCAGACCGGCGAGACCGGGGTCGGCACCATCATCTGCTACGAGCGGCACTTCCCCGAACTGAGCCGCGTGGTGGCCCTGCGCGGCGGGTCGGTGCTCTGCGTACCCGTCGCCTCGGCGAGCGCGCCGATGCGCGAGGTGTTCCAGTTGGAGCTGCGCGCGCACGCCGTGTTCAACGGCCTCTTCGTGATCTGCGCGAACCGGGTCGGCACCGAGGGCACCAAGGAGTACTTCGGGCTGAGCGCGGTCTACGGCCCCAACGGCGACGTCCTCGCCCAGGCCGCCGACGACCGCGACGACATCGCCGTCGCCGAGGTCGACCTGGACCTGGTGGACCTGTCCCGTCGCCGTCGCCCGTTCCTGCGCGACCGCCGACCCGAGCTGTACGGCCGGTTGACCCGGATGGAGCCGGAGACGTGACACCCGGCTCGTGGGTGGTGGTCGTACCCGCCAAGTCCTTCGCGGCGGCCAAGACCCGGTGTGTGGGGCTGACCGCCGCCGACCGTGCCGCGCTGGCCCGGGCGATGCTGACCGACGTGCTCGGTGGGCTGACCTGGGCCCGGCGGGTCCGCGCCGTGGTCGTCGCCACCACCGACCCGGAGGTCACCGCCACGGCGTTGGCCTGCGGCGCCGTGGTCGCCGGCCGGATCGGCCCGCCCGAGTTGAACCGGGAGGTCGACGCGGCGCTGCGGCTCGCCGGCGAGGCGTACGGCGACGCGCGCCTGGCCGTGGTGATGGCCGATCTCGCCGCGGCCCGACCGGCGGAGTTCGACGCGGCGCTGGCGGCCGCCGAATCGTACCCACGGGCCGTCGTCCCGGACGCCGACGGCACCGGCACCACCCTGCTGGCGCTGACCGAGGCCGCCGACTTCCGTCCCCACCTCGGGCCCGGCTCGCGTCGCCGCTTCCTCGCCGACGGCTTCCACGACCTGCCGGTGCTCGCCCCCGGGCTGCGCCGGGACGTGGACACCGTGGCCCACCTGCTGGACCTGCGGGCCGGTCACCTCGGGGCCGGCACCCGCGCGTGGGCCGCGACACCGCCGTCCGTCGGTCCGCCTCGCGTCACCCGGCCCGTTCGTGCGGCCCACCCGCACGCCGTCCGGCACCCGGCCTGAGGTCACCTCGGCCCGGACGGTCGAGAATGGTTCACTGATCATGAGGTCGGCACCCACCGGGAGGACACGATGAGCCCGCTCACCAGCCGGGCCACCGGCGATCGCACCTGGCTGGTCGCCGTGGCCGCCAGTCTCTGGGGCTTCTCCAGCCTGCTCCGCGAACCGCTGGCCCGCGAGCTTCCCGCGTTGAGCGTGGTGCTGGCCGAACACGTGGTCCTGGTGCTGCTGGTGTCACCCTGGCTGATCCCGGCCGTACGCGCGCTGGCCCGGTCCTCGGTGCGGACGAAGCTGGCCGTGTTGGTGATCGGCGCCGGCTCCTCGGCACTGGCCACCACGCTCTTCACCGCCGCCTTCCGCCTGGGCGACCCGATCACCCCGCAGGTGTTGCAGAAGCTCCAGCCGGTGCTCGCCCTGGTCCTGGCCGCCATGCTGCTGGGGGAGCGGGTCGGCCCCCGGTTCCCGCTGTTCGCGGTGCCCGCGCTGGTCGGCGCCTGGCTGCTGGCCTTCCCCGATCCACTGTCGGCGCAGCCGCGCGGCCTGGCCGCCGCCGGACTCGCGCTCGGCGCGGCGGCGCTCTGGGCGGCCGGGACCGTCCTCGGCCGGATGGTCAGCGCCGAACTCTCCTTCCTGCACGTCACCACGCTGCGGTTCAGCGTCGGCCTGGTCGCGTTGGCCACCTTCGCGGCGGCGACCGGCACCCCGGTCAGCGTGCCGATCGAGCTGGTGCCCCGGCTGGTGCTGCTCGCCGCCATCCCCGGCCTGCTCGCGCTGATGCTCTACTACCACGCCCTGCGCCGGACGCCCGCGTCCAACGCGACCCTCGCCGAACTGGCCTTCCCGCTGACCGCCGCCCTGGTCGGGCTCACCCTGCTCGACGGGCGACTCGGCACCAGCCAGTGGGTCGGCCTGACGCTGGTGCTGGCCTCGGTGGTCCTGCTCGCGCTGCACGAGAACCGCAGCTCCCGGCCGGCGGTGCGGCACCCGCAGCAGCGGGTGCCTCAGGTGGCGGGCACCTCCGGCAGCGCCGCCGGGAGGTCCGGCTCGACGCGGTGACGCAGCAGGTGCAGTGGCCCGGCGGTGATCCCCGCCCCGGCCAGCGCCGCCGCGTACGCCGCCGCCGTCGACTCGTCCACCAGACCGTGCACCAGCGGCAGGGTGGGCGTACCGGCGCGCAACAGCGACTCCAGCTGGCAGGAGGCGATGGTGCCGGGCAACCCGAGCGCCGCCGCGTGACCGGCGACCGCCGCCGACGGCAGGTCCACCGGGACGGTACGGCTGGTCGGTCCGACGTGCAGCAGCCCGCCGCCGACCACCAGCACGTCGCGGTCCCGCCGCATCCGGGCCAGCGCCCGGGTGGGATCCAGCGCGTGCGGGAAGGAGTCGTCCACCACGATCGTGCCGGGGCGCAGCCGGTCGACGTCCAGCGGTTCGGTGGCCGCGCTGGTGGCACCGATGATCAGGTCGGCGGCGTACGCGGGGTCGGGCACCGCCGGGGTGGTGGGGCAGATCTCGACGGCGGCGGTGAGTCCGTCGGCGCGCAGGCGCTCCACCTGGTCGGCCAGCCGGGGCGCGGTCGCCGGCAGGTCGCAGAGCAGCAGCCGCGCCGGTGGACGGGGTGCGCGGGCCAGCAGCAGCCGCAGTGAGGAGAACCCGATCGAGCCGAGACCGACCACGGCGACGGTCCGCCCGGCCAGGCTCCGCCCGGCTGCGGTCAGGGCCGCCTCGACGGTGAGGACCACCGAGACGACCGTGGCCGCGTGACCCGTGGTGACCGCCGTGGCGGTCCGGGTGTGCCGCAGCACCCCGACGCCGTACCCGGTGTGGGCGGGGATCAGGCCGGCGAGGGAGACACAGGTCGCCCCGAGGCCGGCGGCGAGGTCGACGGCTGCGGCGGCCTCGGTGGCGAGCCGGTCCCCGGCGGCGGTCAACTCGTCGGCGAAGCGCGGCAGGCAGACGAAGCCGGAGGTGCCCAGCGGAGTGGACAACTCCTCCAACAGCCGGGGTCGACCACCGGGGAAGAGCAGCTCACGAAGCTGTTCCCGGGGCAGGCTCCCGACCGGCAGACCGGCGATCACGGCGAGCTGCGCGGGGGAGGGCAGGTACCCGACGATGGCGGCGCTCAGCGCGGCCGACGTCCCGGCGCGCGTCGTCGATCGGTCGACCGTCGCCACGCCCGTGTGTGGCTGAGTCGGCGCGGCCACGCCCGCGTGCGGCTCGGTCGGTTCTGCGGTCGGCTCGGTCGCCGCCGTGCTCAGGTCGGTGCGGAGCCGGTCGGCGAGGTGGTCCAGGTCGGCGGCGCTCACCGCCGTGCGGGAGCCGCGCAGGGTGACCCGCAGGCCGTCGGCGACCGGCCGGGCGGTCAGGAACAGGTCGGTGCCCAGCGGCGGCGGGGCGAGTTCGGTGTCCTCGTCCCACGAGAGGTCGAGCCGGTCCGGTCCGGCCGTCCCCGTCGGCGGGGCGGCGGGTCGGAGCGCGTCGAAGTCCAGGAAACTGAAGAAGAACTGGGCGCCGGTCGGTGCGCCGTCGGGCCGTCCGGCGGGTACGGCCGCCGCGATCGACGGCGGGTCGGCGTGCTGCCGGGCGGCGCTGACCTCGGCCGCGACCCGGGCCAGGTGAATCGGGAAGGGCTCGGTGCCGGCCAGGCGCAGCGGCAGCATCGCCGCACACGGACCGAAGATCCGGTGCAGGTCCGGCAGCGGGTGGTCGCGTCCGGTCACGGCCAGCCCGAGGACCAGGTCGTCCTGGCCGGTGAGTCGGGCCAGCACCCGGTGGTACGCGGTCAGCACCGGCGCGTACAGGCTGGTCGACGCCTCGGCGGCCAGCCGGCGCAGTCCCGCCACCACCGTGGCGTCCAGCGTGAACGCGCGGACCGGGGCGCCCGTGTCGGTGGTGCCGTCGTCCGGCCGGTCGGTGTCCGCACGCAGCACCGGCGGCCGGTACGCCGACCCGAACCGCTGCGACCACCAGGCGTACGCCTGCGGGTCCGGTGCGGCGGCGGCCCGCTCCGACAGCAGCCGGGCGTAGTCCCGGAAACCTGCCCGCAGCGGCGTCAGCGGATCGGCCGCCCCGTCGGCGTGGTAGGCGGCCAGCAACTCGTGGCCCAGCAGCGCGGCACTGTAGCCGTCACCGATCAGGTGGTGCGCGTGCACCAGCAGGACGTGGTCGTCCGGCGCGACCCGCAGCAGGCGCAGCCGCAGCAGGGGCCAGGCCCACGGCTCGAACCGTCGACGACGTTCCTCGGCCACCCGGGCGGCTAGGTCGGCCGGGCCGGTCGTGTTCTCGTACGCCACCGGCAGCCGCATCGCGACGGGCAGTTCCTGTTGCACCGGTGGCCGGGCACCGGCCGGGAAGACGGTCCGCAGCATCGGGTGCCGGGCGACCAGCACGTCCACCGCACGCTGGAAGGCGTCCCGGCGCAGCGGACCGCGCAACCGCAGCCGGGCCAGCCAGGCGGTGCCGGCGCCGGGCGTGACGGCGTCGGCGAGCAGGAAGCCACGCTGCGCGGCGGTCACCGGAAACGGCGCGGTGGCGTCCGACTGCGGTCCGCTGTCGGCGTTAGCCGGACCCGCTGGGACGTCGGCGTCCACGGTGGCCCGACCGCCGGTGTGCGGGTCTGGCTCGTCGCGGCTCGTCGCACTGGCGTCGAGCGCGGCGGCCAGGGCGGCCGGGGTCCGGTGCTCGTAGATGAGCGTCGGGCTCGCCGTGACCGCGCGGCGCTCCTGGAGCTGGGCGAAGACCTCGAGGGCCAGGATGGAGTCGCCGCCGAGGGCGAAGAAGTCGTCGTCCGGGCCGACCACTGGCAGGTCGAGCAGACCGGCCCAGATGCGGGCCAGCTCCGCTTCGACATCGGCCGGACCGGTGCTGCCGGTTGCTGCTGCGCGGCGGTCCGTCGGGGCGGTGGCGCGGGCCGGGGCCGCCGCGTCGGCCTCCGGCGGGGTGAGGCCATCGGCGTCCGCCCGAGCGGGTGCGTGAGGGTCGGCGGTCGGTGCGGGTGCCCGGTTGGCGGCGGCCAGTGCCGACAGCGATTCGCGGTCGACCTTGCCGGTGGCGGTCAGCGGCAGGCTGTCCAGCAGGTGCAGACGCGCGGGCACCATGTGCGCCGGCAGGTGAGCGGCCAGGTGGGCACGCAGCGCAGCCGTGGTCGGGGTGGTCTGCGGTGCGGGCAGCACGAAGGCGTGCAGTCGGGGATGCGGATCGGCCCGGTGCAGCACGGTCGCGGAGGCGACCTCCGGATGGGTACGCAGCACCGCCTCGATCTCGCCGGGCTCCACCCGGTGACCATGGATCTTGATCTGGTCGTCGAGGCGGCCCAGGAACTCCAGGGCACCGTCCGGCGCGAGCCGACCCCGGTCGCCGCTGCGATAGAACCGCTCGCCGTCGTGGTCCACGAACGCCGCCTCGGTCAGCTCCGGCTCGCCGAGGTAGCCGGTGGTGAGGCCGACGCCGCCGAGGTACAGCTCGCCGGCCACGCCGGGCGGGCAGACCCGACCGTCCGGGTCGACGACGCGGACCACCGCCCCGCCGACCGGGCGGCCGATCGGCAGCCGACGGACCGTGTCGTCGGGCCGGGCGTCGATCAGGTGCCAGGTGGCGTTGATGGTGGCCTCGGTCGGGCCGTACAGGTTGGTGATCCGGGCGTCGCCGAACAGGTCGAACCAGCGCCGGACCGCCACCGGCGACAACTCCTCGCCGCCCACGTGCACCCACCGCAACGCGGCCAGGTCGGGTGCCTCGCCGTGGCGGCGTACGTGCTCCTCGGCGGCGCGCAGGATCCGTTCCCACAGGGTGGGGACCGAGCTCCACACCGTGATCCGGTCCGCCGCGATTCGGGACAGCAGCACCTGCGGATCGCGGAGCTGGGCGCGGGTGAAGGTGACCACGGTGGCACCGACCAGCAGCGGGGCCAGGATCTGCCGGACCGAGGCGTCGAAGCAGCTCGACGCCGTCTGGGCGAGCCGGTCCCCGGGCCGGTAACCGAAGGTGGCCACGGCCCAGTCGAGATAGGTACGCATCGACCGGTGGCTGACCGGTACGCCCTTGGGCCGCCCGGTCGATCCCGATGTGAAGATCACGTACGCGGTCTGGTCCGGCGTCGCCTCGGGCACCGACGGGACGTCGAGCGTGGCGTCGGCGGTGCCCGGGTCGAAGGAGACCGGTCGTGCGGCAGCGTCGAGGCGGGCCGCGACGGCGGCCGATTCGTCGTCGTGCAGCAGCACTCCGGCTCCGGCCCGGACCAGGTGGTCGGCGAGGCGGGCCGGCGGGTGGGCCGCGTCCAGCGGCACCCAGGCGGCACCGGCCCGCAGGATGCCGACCACTCCGACCACGGTCTGCGGACCGGGCGCGGTGAGCAGGCCGACCCGGTCGCCGGGGCGTACCCCGTGCCGGGCGAGCAGTGCGGCCACCCGGTCGGCGTCGCGGTCCAGCGTCCGGTAGGTCAGGGTCCGCTCGCCGGTCGTCACCGCCACCGCGTCCGGGGTGCGTCGGCAGACCGCCCGGATCCGGGCGGTCACGTCGTCGCCGTCGACCGGCTGCCGCTCGACCCGGTCGGCGGGGGCGGACCGCTGCCCGGCCGGACCGGCGGCCAAGCGGTGCGCCACGGCCCGGCCGGCTTCGGTGGACCGCTGCCCGACGGGGGCGGCGTCCACGGCGGTCGCCGCCCGCTCCTTGGTGGACAGTGGCGGTCGGCCGGTGGCGATCGCGACGAGGTCGTCCCGGTGCTCGGCGGCGAGCCGGGCCACGGTCGCCGGGGTGAACAGGCGGCCCGGGAAGTTCCAGGACAGGCCGAGGCCGTCGCCGGACTCCCAGCAGAGCAGGCTCAACCGGGTGGCGGCGGAGCCGGAACCGGCCGCCGTGGGCCGCACGGCGACGGGACAGTCCGGGTCGAGGGTGACCGGGAACCGGGCGAAACTGAACCCGGCCGGACTGACGGTACGCGGCCCGGCGCCGGGACGGTCGAGCAGTCGGGCCAGGTCGAGGCTGGTCACCGAGCCGTGCCGCTGCGCCGCCGACCAGGCCACCCGGAGCCGGTCGGCGAGCTGTCCGACCGGCTCGTCGGGGTCCACGTCGAGGACCAGGGGCAGGGTGTCGGCGAACGGCCCGACGATCCGGTCGATGTCGGCCAGCCGGGCGTCCCGACCGGCCCGCGCCACCGTCACCGGCACGCGTCGCTGCCCACCCCAGCGGGCCAGGCAGCGCAGGTACCCGGCCAACAGCAGGTGGAACAGCGACACACCGGCTGCGGCGGCCCGGTCCCGCAACGCCGCCACCAGCTCCGGCTCCAGCTCACTCTGCATGGTCAGCAGGGGCGGGCCGGGGCGCGCGTCCGGGTCACCGTCGAACGGCAGCCGCAGCGTCGTGCCGTCGGCCAGCAGGTCCCGCCAGTACGCCAGGTCCTCCGGCGCGGGCCCGGCCACCTGCCGCGCGTACGTGTCGAACCCGGGAGCCGGCGGTCGGGCCACCGGCGTACGGCCGTGGGCCAGGGCGGTGTAGTCGGCCCACAGTTCCTCGCTGAGCAGGTTCAGGCTGAACCCGTCCCCGGCGGCGTGGTGCAGCACCAGCATCAGGTGGGCCCGGTCGGGTGCCTCCCGGACCAGGACCGCTCGCAGCGGCGGCTGCCGGGTCAGGTCGACCGGGGTGTTGCACAGCCGCTCCCGGACCTCGGCGAGCGGCTCGGTGAGCGACCGCACCGCGTACCAGTCCGGGGCCGGAGCCGGGTGGGCCGGCACGGGCGGGACCACCTGGCGAGGCGTACCCGGACCGGGCGTGAACCGCACCCGCAGCATCGGGTGGCGCGCCTCCAGGCGGGCCAGCGCCTGCCCGAGCAGTCCGGCGTCCAGGGGACCGGTGACGGTCTGCTGGACGAAGGCGAAGCTGGCCACGGTGGGGTGGAGCCGTTCGTTGACGTGGAAGGCCCGCTGCACGGCGGTCAGCGGGAACGGCTCGCCCTCGACCGGCGTCCGCTCCCTGGCCGCCGACGTACGCGTCACCGGCGGAACCGCCTCGGCGGCGCGTACCCCGGTGAGGTGGGCGGCCAGGTCGGCGACGGTGGTGTACTCGAAGAACAGCGTGACCGGTAGCTCCCGGCCGAGTTCCTCCTCCAGCCGCTTGACCAGGTCCACCGCGGCCAGCGAGTCCAGGCCGAGGGCGAGGAACGAGGTGTCGTCGGCGATCTCGTCGGGCTGCCGGTGCAGCGGTTCGGCGAGCAGCCGCCGCAGCAGCCGGGCCACCTCGTCCCGACCCGGTCCACCGTCCACACCGTCCGGTCTGCGCGGCAGGTCGACGGTGGTGGTCTCGGCAGCGACGGTAGCGACGGCGGCCCCGGCCGGGACGGTGACCGCCGGGGCGTTGGCCGTCGGCGCGGTGATCGAACGCTCCTGCGAGGATGCGACGACGACGTGCGCGGCGTCGACACGACGGGCGAGCGTCAGGGCGCGCAGCGCCTCGTCGACCGGCATCCCCCCGCCGACACCGCCGGTCCGGGCGGCCATGCCGGCGTCGCTGATCGCGGCGAAGCCGACCGCCTGGACGCGCCGGCCAGCGGCCCGGTGCGCGGAGGCGAACGCGTCGAGGAACCGGTTGGCGGCGGCGTAGTCGCCGATCGCGCCGGCCAGCCCGGGCCGCACCGCGCTGACCGACGAGAACCCGACCAGGGCGGCCCGATCGTGACCGTGTCGCCGCAGCGCCTCGGCGAGCAGGTGGGTGCCGCGTACCTTCGGGCCCAGCACGGCGAGCACGTCCTGGACGGACTTGGCGCGCAGGGTGCCGACCCGGACGATGCCGGCGGCGTGGAACACGGTGTCCACCCGGGGTGCGGCGGCGAGCAGGGCGTCCACGTCGGCGGCCACGGTCACGTCACACCGGTGGTAGGTCGCCGTCGCGCCCAGCGCGGTCAGTTCGGCCAGCAACGCTGCCGGTGCGTGGTCCGACCGACCGGCCAGCAGCAGGGTCGGTTGCTCCCGGCGGGCCAGGGACCGGGCCAACTCCGCGCCCACACCACCGGCACCACCGACGATCAGGTGCACGGCCCCCGCCGCGACGGGTCCGCCACCGGCAGGGTCGCCGGTCCGGTCGCCCGCCGACGGCACCGGGTAGCGGAACCGGCCCGCGTCCGACGTCACCGGATCGAGGAACCGGCCCAGCCGGCGTCCGCCGCGCCAGGCCACCCCGGTCGCCGCGTACGGGTCGGGTGAGGTGTGCCCGTCGGCGACTGCCGGGTCTGCGGCGACGGCGGACACCTCGTGCCGGACGGCGTCGACCCGGGCTGTCGTACCGTCCGAGGAGGACAGGTCCACGGTCTGCACGAGCAGGCCGGGACGCTCGTCGGCGAGCGCGGCGGCCAGTCCGGCCAGCACCGCCTGCACCGGCCGCCCACGCTCCTCGGTTGCGCCGGTGACGTGCACGTCCTCGGTGACCACCAGCAGCCGGCCCGGCCGGTCGATCCCCTCGTCGATCAGGGCGCGGACGGCGCGTACCTGGGCGGTGACGGCGGCGTCGAGCGCGGCCACGTCCGGTGTGTCGACCGCCGCCCCGGCCAGCAGCACGGTGATGTCGCCGTCCGCACCGGCCGCCGGGCCGGTGTGGACCTCGATCCCGTCGGCGGTGAGCGCGGCGGCCAGGTCGTCGGCGAACGGACCCCCCACCCCCGGGCCGCGCAGCCACACCCGCCGGGCCGGTACGCCGACCGCCGCCGGCACCTCCCGCCAGGCCACGACGTGCAGCGGTACGGCGTGCGCCGCCCCCGGTGGCGGAAAGGCGCGACGAGCGAACGGGTAGGTCGGCACCGGCACCCGCTGCCGCCCGCCGTACAGGGCGGGCCGGTCGAGCGGACCACCCCGGGCCCAGAGCCGCCCAGCCGTGGCCAGCAGCGACGCGGCACCGCTGGGCACCGCACCGGTCGGCTCGTACTGCACCGCGATCATCCGGACCAGGGCCCTGGTGGGTTCGTCGTCGCCCCGGCCGCCGCTGTGGTGCGTCGCCTCCGCTGCGCCGGTCCCGGCCGCCGTCAGCTCGGCGGTGCCGTCGGCGACGCCCAACTCGACCACGGTGTCGTACCCGTCGTCGTGGAGCCGCCGCCACGCCGCGCGCAGCTCCGCTCCGCTCGCGGTGTCGGTGGCCCACCGGACCGGCTCCGGTGGGTCCCACCGCCCGGCCGCCGCGCTGAACACCGGGACGCCCCGCAGCGCCGCGAGGGCGTACCCGTCGTCGTCCCGGTCGGCGTCACCGTTTTGGACGTGGGCCGGGTCGGCGAGCGCGACGGCACGCCGGACCGCGTCGGCGACGCCCAGCCCGCCCCCGGTGGCGGCTGCCGCCAGCTCACCGACCCCGTGTCCGAGCAGCGCGTCGGGCCGCACCCCCCAGGCGGCGAGCTGTCCGGCCAGGGCCAGGGCCACCACCACGCGTACCGGGGCGGTGACCCGCCGATCCGACCGGTCCGGCTCGTCGTCCAGGCACCAGGACAGCAACGGCCGTCCCGCCACCGGCCCGGCGGCGGCGCAGGCCCCGGTCAGCAGGTCACGGAAGACCGGGAGCCGGTCGTGCAGGTCGCGGACCGCAGGTGCGGCCGGCGATCCGTCGCCCGGGAAGACGAAGACGATCCGGGGCCGGCGGCGGACCGGATCGTCCCGGTACGCGGTCGCGGCAGCCGCCAACCGATCGGCCAGCCCGGTGCCGTCGGTGACGAGCGCCAACCGGTACGGCGCGTCGTCCCGGGCCGTCCCGGCGCTGGCGACCACGTCGGCCACGTCCAGGTCGCCCCGGTCGCGCAGGTGCCCCGCGAGGTCGTGGGCACTGCGCCGCAGCGCGGACGCCGACCGCGCGGTGAGCGTCACCAGGTGCGCGCCGGTGCCGGCCGGCGGCGGTACGGGCTCGCGGGGCGGTGCCTCGCGCAGCACGGCGTGGGCGTTGGTGCCGCCGAAGCCGAACGCGTTCACGCCGGCGACCAGCGGTCCGGGTGCGGTCCACGGGCGTGCCTCGGTGACCACCGTGAAGCCGGCGGCGTCCAGGTCGTACCGGGTGGACGGTCGGACGTGGTGCAGCGACGGCGGCAACTGCCGGTGCCGCAGGGCCAGCACCACCTTCAGCAGCGCCGGCATGCCGGCGGAGTTGAGCAGGTGTCCCAGGTTGGTCTTGACCGACCCCAACCAGCGGGGCGTGCCATCGGGGCGGCGCGGATACGCGGCGGCCAGCGACCGCGCCTCCACCGGATCACCGAGGCCGGTGCCGGTGCCGTGCGCCTCGACGTACGAGACGGCGGCCGGGTCGAGCCCGGCGTCCGCGTACGCGCGCGCGATGACCTCCCACTGCCGCTGCGGATTCGGGGCGAGCAGGCTCAGCGACCGGCCGTCGTTACCCACGGCGGTGCCGGCGACCAGCGCCAACACCGGGTCCCCGGCGGCGTACGCGTCGTCGGGGCGGCACAGGACGAGCGCCGCGCCGCCCTCGCCGGGCACGAAGCCGTCGGCGTCGGCGTCGAAGGCGCGACACCGCCCGGTCGGCGACAGCGCCTCGGCGGCGTCCAGCAGCCGGTAGGCGGTCTCGGTGAGATTGAGGTTCACCCCGCCGACCACCGCGATGTCGCACTCGCCGGTGGCCAGGCTGCGCGCGGCCAGGTGTAGTGCGACCAGCGCCGAGGAACAGGCCGTGTCCACCACGATCGCCGGACCGACCAGGTCCAGCGCCTGCGACAGCCGGGCCGCCACGAGGTTGCGCAGGTTGCCGACCAGCGCCGCCGGTGCGGTGACCGGACCGGCGGCGGCCAGCAGCTCCGGGAAGGCGCTCTCACCGACGGCGGCGAAGACCCCGACCCGGCGGCCCTGCCGACGCGGCCCGGCGTACCCGGCGCGTTCGAGCGCCTCGTACCCGATCTCCAGGAACAGTCGGGCGTGCGGATCGGTGAGCCGGGCCTCCTCGTCGGAGAGCCCGAAGAAGTCCGCGTCGAGCTGCATCGGATCGTCCAGGAAGGACCCCCAGCGGGGCCGACCGTCCTGCGGCGTCCACCGGTGCTCCGGGACCGGCCGCACCGCGTCGACGCCGTCGACGAGCCCGCGCCAGAACTCGTCGGGGTCGTCGGCACCCGGGAAGCGGCAGGCCATCCCGATGACCGCGAGCGGCGTCGCGCCGGAGCGGACGTCCTGCGACGCCGGGGCGCGCCCGTCGGGCGGTGCCGGTCGGGTCGTGGGCGGCCCGGCCAGGATGCGGTCGGTCAGCGTGGCGACGGTGGGGCAGTCCCGCAGGTCCGCCGGATCGAACGTGGTGCCGAGGGCGTCCTCCAGCCCGGCCAGCACCTCCATCGCCTTGAGCGACGAACCGCCGATGGCCAGGAACCGGTCGTCGGCCGCGATGGTGTCGGCGGGCCGGTCCAGGACCCGGGCCCAGACCGCCCGGACGACCTGCTCGACCCGTCGCCGGGACAGCGGCCCCGAATCGCCCGACGGCCGCGCCTCCGACTGCCGTGTCGGTTGCGTGTTCGCGGGTGCCCCCGGAGGTGTGTCGCCGGACGCGGACGTCCCCGGCAGGCTGGTCGCCGCCGGGTGCCAGCGGCGTTCCCGGTCGGCGAAGTCGCCGGCCAGGTAGCGTTCGCGCATCCGTCGCCGCCGCAGCTTGCCGCTGGTGGTCCGGGCGAACGCGCCGGGCGGCAGCGGCAGCACCCGTACGTCGTCGTGCCCGGCCGCCTCGGCGACCCGGGCCCGCGTGGCGTCGAGCACCACGGCCGCCCCGGCCGGCGGTCGCGCCCAGGCCACGAACACCACGATCCGCTCGCCGCCGGTGTCCGGGTCGGTGCAGCCGACCACCGCCGTCACCGTGGCCGGCAACCCGACGGTCGCGGCGGCCACCGCCTCCAGGTCGGGAGCGTGGAACGTCCGACCGTTGACGAAGATCACGTCCTTCGCGCGGCCGGTCACGCAGAGCCGACCGGCGCGCTGGAAACCCAGGTCACCGGTGTGCAGCCAACCGTCCACGAAGGTCTCCCGGCTGGCCTGCGGGTCCCGGTGGTAGCCGCGCGCCACGTTCGGGCCGCGTACCTCGATCAGGCCCACCCGGCCCTCGGGCAGCAGCCGGTGCCGCTCGTCGACGACGCGGACCTCACAGCCGGGCACCGGGTGCCCCAGGTCCATCAGCTCCACGGCGTCCGGGCCCGGCCCGGTGGTCACCGCGCGGCCCTGGCTCAGCGCGGCCCGGTCCAGCACCAGCGGCACGGCGACCTCTCCGGGCGGCGGGAAGGTCACCGCGAGGGTCGCCTCCGCCAGGCCGTACACCGGTCGCAGGGCGGACGGGGCGAGCCCGGCCGGGCGGACGTGCGCCAGGAAGGCCCGCCACACGGTGGGGGAGATGGGCTCCGCGCCCACCACCACGCACCGGACCCGGCTCAGGTTCAGCGTGGCGAGGAGGTCCGCCGGGACCCGGCGGACGGCCAGGGCCAGCGCGAAGTTCGCCGCCGACAGCAGGGTCGCGCGGTGCCGGTGGGCGGCGGTGAACCACAGCGCCGGGCGCTTGGCGAACGCCATCGGGGGTACGCGGACCTGGGTGCACCCGATGGCGAGCGGGGTCAGGTGGGTGCCGATCAACCCCATGTCGTGGAAGTACGGCATCCAGGTGACCAGGACGTCGTCCGGCCCGGCGCCACTGGCCAGCCGGGACTGATCCACATTGGCCAGCACGTTGGCGTGGGTCAACTCCACCCCGCGCGGCGTGCCGGTGCTGCCGGAGGAGAACTGGAGGAACGCCACGTCGGTCGGGTCGGCCGCGAACAGCTCCTCCGGTGGGGTGCCGGTCCGCAGGTCGGCCAGCCGCAGCACCGGGCCGTCCAGCCCGTCGGCGATCGCGTCGGTGGCGTCGTCCACCACGGTCACCGCGTCGGTGAGCAACTCGCGGACGGCGCGTACCCGGGTCGGCTCGGGTGGCAGCGGCACCGGGACCAGCCCGGCGGCGAGCGCCCCCCAGAACAGCGGCTGGAAGTCGTCCCCGGCGTCGGCGACCAGGATCACCGGAGTGCCCGGGGCCACGCCGGCGGCCCGGTAGCCGCCCGCCACCCGCAGCGCCTCGTCCCGCAACTCTCGGACGGTCACGGTGCGTTCGGTGCCGTCCTCGCGCACGTGCACGATGACCTGCTCGGGTCTGCGATCCGCGGCCTGGAGGAGGATGTCGAGCAGTGCCCGTCGGTCGCCGGGTCCGGCCGCTGTCTGCACGCGACGATGCTAGTGGGCATGATCGACAACCCGGCCGGCGGTCGGCGGGATGCCCGACATCTGGCACGCGACACGCCCGGCACAGCATCTGGTGTTGTCATCTTCGCGCCGTACCCATATATGGTGTGCCTCGTAGCTGGTTCGGCCGCCACTGAAACGGCGGTCGAGGCAAGAGGGAACCCGGTGGGAATCCGGGACTGCCCCGCAGCGGTGAGTGGGAACGACCGCCGTCATCACGCACTGGACCCGCCAGGTCTGGGAAGCGACGGCCAGTAGGCGCGAGCACCAGGCCCACGAGTCCGAAGACCTGCCAGCGCGCCGCACGCGACGTGTGCGGCGGTCGAAGGCCGCGTGGGACGGCCGACGCCACGAGCTGGTCAGTCACGGCAGCAGTGCCGTCGGTGACCGGCGGCGTCCTCCCGCGCGGACCCGACGATCTCGGGGACAGGCGTGAGGAGGGGGAACATGACGGTGACCCAGGAGCAGGCGGGGCCGGAGCAACGCCGGCACGTCATGCAGGTCCGCAAGCGGAACGGCGACACCGAGCCGGTGGACGTCAACAAGATCGTCAAGGCGGTGGAACGGTGGGTCGCCGACCTGGACGAGATCGACCCGCTGCGGGTGGCCACCAAGACCATCAGCGGGCTGTACGACGGCGCGACCACGGCCGAAATGGACAAGCTGTCCATCCAGACCGCGGCCGAACTGATCGGTGAGGAGCCGCAGTACTCGAAGCTGGCGGCCCGACTGCTGGCCGCGTACGTGGACAAGGAGGTCCGCGGGCAGCAGGTGGCCAGCTTCAGCCAGTCCATCCGGTACGCACACGACCTGGGCCTGATCGGCGACGAGACCGCCGCGTTCGTGGCCCGCAACGCGCGCAAACTGGACGACGCCGTCGACCCGGCCGGGGACCTGCGTTTCGAGTACTTCGGGCTGCGCACGGTCGCCGACCGGTACCTGCTGCGGCACCCGCAGACCCGGCTGGTGGTGGAGACGCCGCAGTACTGGCTGTTGCGGGTCGCCTGCGGCCTGTCCCAGACGCCCGGCGAGGCGATCGGCTTCTACCGGCTGATGTCCAGCCTGGCCTACCTGCCCAGCTCACCGACGCTGTTCAACTCCGGCACCCGGCACACCCAGATGTCCTCGTGCTTCCTGGTCGACTCGCCGCGCGACGAACTCGACTCCATCTACGAGCGCTACCACCAGGTCGCGAAGCTGTCCAAGTTCTCCGGCGGCATCGGCATCTCCTGGTCCCGGGTGCGCGGTCGGGGCGCCCTGATCCGCGGCACCAACGGCAGGTCGAACGGCATCGTGCCGTTCCTCAAGACGCTGGACGCCGGGGTGGCCGCGGTCAACCAGGGCGGCCGTCGCAAGGGCGCGGCCTGCGTCTATCTCGAACCGTGGCACCCGGACGTGGAGGAGTTCCTCGAACTGCGGGACAACACCGGCGAGGAGTCCCGGCGGACGCACAACCTGAACCTCGCCAACTGGATCCCGGACGAGTTCATGCGGCGGGTCGAGGCGGACGGCGACTGGTCGCTGGTCGACCCGTCGGACGCCCCCGAGCTGCCCGACCTGTTCGGTGAGGCGTTCGACGAGGCGTACCGGGCGGCGGAGAAGAAGGCGGTCAAGACCGTCAAGGCCCGCGACCTGTACGGGCGGATGATGCGGACGCTCGCGCAGACCGGCAACGGGTGGATGACGTTCAAGGACGCCTCGAACCGGCTGTCCAACCAGACCGGCGCCCCGGGCAACACCATCCACCTGTCGAACCTCTGCACCGAGATCCTGGAGGTCAACGACGACGCCGAGACGGCGGTCTGCAACCTCGGGTCGGTCAACCTGGGCGCGCACGTCACCGCGGACGGTGTCAACTGGGAGCGGCTGCGCGCGACGGTGCGTACCGCCGTGGTGTTCCTGGACCGGGTGATCGACATCAACTACTACCCGGCCGCGCAGGCGGCGGCGTCGAACCCGCGCTGGCGCCCCGTCGGGCTCGGGCTGATGGGGTTGCAGGACGCCCTCTTCACGCTGCGCCTACCGTTCGACTCCCCGGCCGCCCGGGAGCTGTCGACCCGGGTGCAGGAGGAGATCTTCCTGACCGCGTTGGAGACCTCCGCCGGCCTCGCCGAGCGGTTCGGCCCGCATCCCGCGTACGCCGAGACCCGCGCCGCCCGGGGCGAGCTGCACCCGGACCTGTGGGGCGCCGAGGTCGGCCAGCCCGAGCGGTGGGCTGCGCTGCGCGAGACGATCGGCCGGCACGGCCTGCGGAACTCGCTGCTGGTGGCGATCGCGCCGACCGCCACCATCGCCTCGATCGCCGGCTGCTACGAGTGCATCGAGCCGCAGGTGTCCAACCTGTTCAAGCGCGAGACGATGTCCGGCGAGTTCCTCCAGATCAACACCTACCTGGTCCGCGAACTGAAGGCGCGCGGACTGTGGACGGCCGCGATCCGGGAGCAGATCAAGCGCGCCGAGGGTTCCGTGCAGGGCGTCGTCGAGCTGCCCGCCGACGTACGCGAACTGTTCCGGACCGCGTGGGAGCTGCCGCAGCGGGCGTTGATCGACCTGGCGGCGGCCCGTGCCCCCTTCATCGACCAGTCGCAGTCGCTGAACCTGTTCCTGAGCGCGCCGACCATCGGCAAGCTCTCCTCGATGTACCTGTACGCCTGGAAGTCCGGGCTGAAGACCACGTACTACCTGCGGTCGCGTCCGGCGACCCGGATCCAGCAGGCCACCGTCGCCGTCACCCCGAGCGTCACGCCGGTCGTGGCGGTCAGCGACGACGAGGCGTTGGCCTGCTCCCTGGAGAACCCCGAGAGCTGCGAGGCATGCCAGTGACCACCGTCTCCGAGACCAGCACCAGCACCAGCACCGGCGTGGGGGAGCGGCACCTGCTGCTCGACCCCGGTATGGACCTGACCCTGCGGCCGATGCGGTACCCGCACTTCTTCGACCGCTTCAAGGACGCCATCAAGAACACCTGGACGGTGGAGGAGGTCGACCTGCACTCCGACCTCGCCGACCTGGCCAAGCTCTCGCCGGCCGAGCAGCACCTGGTGTCGCGGCTCGTGGCGTTCTTCGCCACCGGCGACACCATCGTCGCCAACAACCTCGTGCTCAACCTCTATCAGCACGTCAACTCGCCCGAGGGGCGGTTGTACCTCTCCCGGCAGTTGTTCGAGGAGGCGGTGCACGTCCAGTTCTATCTGAACCTGCTGGACACCTACGTCCCGGACGAGAAGGAGCGGTTCGCGGCGTTCGCGGCGGTGGAGAACATCCCGTCGATCGCCCGCAAGGCCGAGTTCTGCTTCAAATGGATCGACTCCATCTTCGCGCTGCGCGAGCTGCGGACCCGGGAGGACCGGCGGGCCTTCCTGCTGAACCTGATCTGCTTCGCCGCCTGCATCGAGGGCCTGTTCTTCTACGGCGCCTTCGCCTACGTCTACTACCTGCGCTCCCGGGGCCTGCTGCACGGCCTCGCCTCGGGCACCAACTGGGTGTTCCGCGACGAGTCCATGCACATGGCCTTCGCCTTCGACGTGGTCGACACCGTCCGCGCCGAGGAGCCGGACCTCTTCGACGCCGAGATGGAGCAGCAGGTCAAGGACATGCTGGCCGAGGCGGTCGAGTGCGAGGTGCAGTTCGCCGTCGACCTGCTGGAGCAGGGCGTCTCCGGCATGTCGCCGGCCGACATGCGGGAGTACCTTCAGCACGTGGCCGACCGGCGCCTGGCCGTGCTCGGCATCGCACCCATGTACGGCAGCGGCAACCCGTTCGCGTTCATGGAGTTGCAGGACGTCCAGGAGCTGTCCAACTTCTTCGAGCGTCGGGTCTCCGCCTACCAGGTCGGGGTGACCGGCTCGGTCAGCTTCGACGACGACTTCTGACCGGCTGAGACGGATCGCTGGTCCCGGGTGGCGTGACGCCGCCCGGGACCAGCGGCGTTCCGGCCCGGGCTCCGGCCGATGCCTGGCCCAATGGTCGTGTCGGCGGCCCCTGTCGAGCTGAACCGTATGCGCTATCGGCCCTCTCGGCTGCGAGCGCGGCCAGCGGGCCGACGACTCGGCGGTGTGGCGGGCCGGGCGGTCCCGGTCGCTGCCGATCGCCCCTACCCGCCCGTCCGGGGAGACGAACCCGGACACTCCGACCGTGGAGGCCATCAACGCGGGCCGACCGTGCTCGAACGGTGAGTTGCGGTCAGGCCCGGCGAGCGGCGCGGCAGCTCGGCTCGGCTCGCACGGCCACTCCCTGCCGGCGCAGGGCAGGTGGGCGCTCACCGCGATCCGTCGCCGCCGTCAGCTCGACAGTGCCCGTACCCGACATGGCAGTCAGCCGCCCCGGCCCCCGGCCCCGGCCCCTGGCCCCGGCCCCTGGCCCCGGCCCCTGGCCCCGGCCCCTGGCCCCGGCCGACGTCTGCGTCTCCGACCCTCGGCCGACGCCGACGCCGACGCCGACGCCGACGCCGACGCCGACGAGCTTCCACGGGTGCCGGCGAGCTGGCCGAGCGACTGCGGGGAAAGGCCGCTCGTCGTGGGCGGACCGGAACCGGTCGCGCCCGTACCCTGTCGCAATGTTTCTGCTGATCCGGCGTGACCTCGGGTCCACCGACGTGCGGTCGCGGGATCGCCGGCCGGGTCGGGCCCCTGGTGTGTCGGCAGTGACCGCGGTGCGGGGACCGGTGGCCGAGCGCGGCCCCGCCGTCCGCTGAGCGGCCCGTGGCGGCCGTCGTGTTCCCGGCTCGCGCGCCCATTCCGGCCCGCTGTCGCCGCCGCCAGGCGTCGCGGCGACGTCTCCTCGTCCCGTCGGGGCATCCACCAGGCGAAATGCCGGCAGGAAACATCGAGAAACTCGTTCGTCATCTTCCGTTGACCGTGGGATGAGTCGAGTGTTAACTGTTAACAGTTATCAGGAGGACAACGTGTTGGACGTCAGGCCGATCAGGGCGGAGTCCCTCGGCGAGAAGCTGGCCGGCGAGCTGCGCCGTCGCATCATCGTGGGCGACGTGCCGTCGGGCACCCGTCTCGTCGAGGAGGAGCTGGCCGATTCCTTCCAGGTCAGCAGGGGTCCGGTCCGCGACGCGATCCGCATCCTGCGGTCGGAGGGACTGGTCACCGGCTCCGGCCGCAACGCGGTCACCCGTTCGCTGAACGACGCTGACATCGAGGAGCTGATGGCCCTGCGGGAGTCGTTCGAGCTGCTGGCGGTGGAGCGGGCCATCACCGTCCGACGCGAGGTCCTCGCCCGTCAGTTGCGTACCGCGCTGGTCGACATGGACGCGGCCGTCACCGACCGTGACCCGGTCGCCTTCACGACCGCGGACATCCGGTTCCACAGCGCGTTCTTCGCCACCGCCGGGATGACCCGGCTCAGCGTCCTGTGGGACCAGTTCCGCCCCACCATCGAAGGTCTGCTGCACGCCTCCGGCAAGCGGCTGGCCGACCTCGCGCCCTCGGCGCGGGAGCACCACGACCTGGCCGGGCTGATCACTGCCGGCAAGGTCGCCGAGGTCAAGGCCGAGCTGCACCGACACCTGCAGACGACCTGCTCGCGGCTGCGTTCCGCGAATCCCCCGACCCCCGTCCAGAGAGAGAACGACCTATGAGAACACGCATGCTGCGCCTCGCCGCGTTGGCCGTCGCCGGCACCCTCCTGGTGACCGGCTGCGCCAACCGCGGCGGGAGCGAGACCGCCTCCGGCGAGAACTTCCCGGAGAAGGACCTCACCCTTGTCGTGCACGCCGCCGCCGGTGGCGGCTCCGACCTCACCGCCCGCACCCTGGCCAAGGAGCTGGAAGCGGACCTCGGGCGGTCGATCGTGGTGGAGAACCGGACCGGTGGCGGTGGACGGGTGGGCCTGACCTACCTCAAGGGCCGTCCGGCCGACGGGTACTCGATCGGCTTCATCCCGGTCGAGGTGGCGATGCTCGGGCACCAGGGCGCCGACATCACCCCGGAGCAGTTCACCGTCCTCGGGCAGGTGATGAACGCGCCGGCCACGCTGTCGGTGCCGACGAACAGCCCGTACCAGAGCCTCGACGACCTGCTGGCTGCGGCAAAGCGCGAGCCGGGCACGATCACTGTGTCGAACTCCGGTGCCGGCGCCATCTGGGAGGCCGCCACCCTCGCCCTGGGCGAGGCGGCCGGTGCGACCTTCAAGCCGGTGCCGTACGACGGCGGCGCGCCGGCGGTGGCCGCCGGGGTCTCCGGCGAGGTCCAGGCCGTGATGGCCGGGGTGAGCGAGTCCGCCGCCGCGGCCGGCAACAACCAGCTGCGCATCCTCGCGGTGCTGGCCCCGGAGCGGGTCTCCTCGCTGCCGGAGGTGCCCACCGCCACGGAGCAGGGCGTCGACGTGGTCATCGGTGGCTGGGGCCTGATGGGCGCCCCCGCCGGCCTGCCCGACGAGGTCCGGCAGCGGCTCGCCGACGCCGTCCGCAAGGCCGCTTCCTCGGAGGCGTTCAAGGACGTGATGACCAAGGCCGGCAACACGCCGCTGGCGACCTCGCCGGACGAGGCCAGCCAGTTCGCCAAGACCGAGTACGACCGCTTCGGCCAGATCTACGGCTGATGGCTATCCACCACCCGCCGATCCAGGGTGATCACGGTGTCGCCGCGCGTTGGCGCGCGGCGGCACCGGGGATGGTCTTCCTGGTGCTGGGCGCCGTGTTCCTGTGGCTGGCCCGCTCGATCGAGCTGCCCGCCCGGGCCCTGGCGGTGAGTCCCCGCATCTGGCCGGAGACGCTCGCCATCGGGATCATCGGCCTGTCGGCCCTGCAGATCGTCCTCGCCTTCGTCACCACACCCGCCGTGGCCGACGACGAGGACGAGGACGGGCCGGCCACCCGCTCGGGGATCGTCCGGGTGGTCGGCTTCGTCGCGGCCACGCTCGCCTTCGGGGTGCTCTGGTACTACCTGCACTTCCTCGTCTCCGGACTGGTCTTCGTCGCCGCGCTCACCTGGATCGCCGGGGGCCGGGGGATCAAGGACCTGCTGTTCTTCCCCGCCGGGGTGACCGTGGTGATCTACGGCCTGTTCGGCCTGCTGCTGAGGGTGCCGCTGTGAACGCGCTCGTCGAGGGCTTCGGTGCCCTCCTCTCCGTCCAGATGCTGCTCTGCGTCCTCGCGGGCGCCGCGATCGGCATGCTCGTCGGCGCGTTCCCGGGCATCACCGCCACCATGGCGGTCGCCCTGGCCAGCGCCTTCACCCTGACCATGGATCCGCTGCCCGGCCTGGCCGTGCTGCTGACCATCCTGATCGGCGCGCAGTTCGGCGACCGGGTCCCGGCCATCCTGATCAATACTCCGGGCACTCCGGCGTCGATCGCCACCACCTTCGACGGCTACGCCATGGCCAAGCAGGGCAAGGCCGGCCTGGCGCTGACCTCGTCGGCCTTCGCCTCGGCGGTCGGCGGTTTCGTCGGCATCGCGGTGCTGATGGTCGCCGCGATCCCGCTGAGCACGGTGGCCATGCGCTTCGGCTCGCCGGAGATGTTCGCGCTGGTGGTCTTCGGTCTCACCATGATGATCGAGGTCTCCGGCCGCCAGCTCGTCAAGGGCCTCATCGCCGGTCTGTTCGGCCTGGCGCTGGGCACCGTCGGCCGGGACCCGATGGACGGCTCGGACCGGCTGACCTTCGGTATCCCGCAACTGGTCGAGGGGATCCCGTTCATCGCGGTGATCATCGGTCTGTTCGGCATCGCCGAGGTGTTCAGCCAGATGATCTCGCGGAGCCACCACAAGCAGAAGGCGATCACCAGCTTCGGCCGCTGGTGGCCGACCAGGCAGGAGACCCGGCAGATGGTCAAGCCGATCGCGGTCGGCTCCTCGGTCGGCACGGTGGTCGGCGTGCTGCCCGCCGTCGGCGGGGACATCGGCGGGATCGTCGCCTGGAACCAGGCCAAGCGGGTCTCCAAGGAGCCGGAGAAGTTCGGCAAGGGCTCCCTGGAAGGGCTCACCGCCGCCGACGGCTCCTCCAACGCCGGTGTCGGCGGGTCGGTGCTCACCACGCTGGCCCTCGGCGTACCGGGCGACTCGGTGATGGCGGTGATGCTCGGCTCGATGATCATCTGGGGCATCCAGCCCGGCCCCGGCCTGTTCACCTCGCAGCCGGACCTGGTCTACTCGATCGCCGGCATCATGTTCTTCGCCACCGTGCTGACGCTGGGGCTGAGCCTGCTGCGCATGCGCGGCGTCGCCAAGCTGCTGGAGCTGCCCAGCCGGTTCCTGTGGACGGTGATCCTGGCCTTCTGCGTCGTCGGCACGTACGCGGTGAACAACAGCGTCTTCGACGTCGGCGTCATGGTCCTGTTCGGCGTACTCGGCCTGCTGCTGCGCCGGTACGGCTTCCCGGCCGGCCCGATCGTGCTCGGCCTGATCCTCGGCCCGCTGGCCGAGCGCAACTTCCGCCGGTCGATGGAGCTGGGCGGACTGGAGACCATCTACACCAGCCCGATCGCGGTGGGCCTGCTCGTGCTGGCAGTGCTGGCCGTGGCGGTGCCCCGCATCCGCAGCCGGATGAAGGCGCGTCGGCAGGATCCCACCGACCGCGACACCCCGACCGATCCGCCGGTCCCCGCCGGAGCGAGCCGGTGACGGCACGACACTTCGTGGTCCGGGACGTGCCCGGCCAGTGCCACGGCAGCACCGTCTGCGTCACCGAGGACACCTTCGTGGTCGCCTGGTTCCAGGGCGACCACGAAGGAGCCGCCGACTCGCGGATCTGGCTCAGCCGGGGGACCGACGACCGGTGGAGCGCCCCGACGGTGGTCAGCGGCGACCTGGCACCCTGCTGGAACCCGGTGCTGCACCGGCGTACCGGCGGGGACCTGGTCTGCTGGTTCAAGGTCGGCGCGACCATCTCGACCTGGGTGACCCACCAGGTCGTCTCCACCGACGGCGGCCGGACCTGGTCGACGCCCCGACCGCTCGGCGACGCCGAGCCCGGCGGCCGGGGACCGGTCCGCACCCCGCCGCTGCGCCTACGCTCCGGCCGACTGCTCGCCGGGGCCTCCACCGAGAAGTGGGGCGAGCGCCCCCGATGGGACTGCTTCGTCGAGCGCAGCGACGACGACGGCGACACCTGGCAGCGCTCCCCGGACATCCGGCTCGACCACGCCACCTTCCCCGGCGCGGGCGCCATCCAGCCCGCGCTCTGGCAGACCCCGACCGGCGAGGTACGCCTGCTGGCCCGCAGCACCGCCGGCCGGCTCGTCACCGCCACCAGCGTCGACGACGGCCGCACCTGGTCGCCCGGCTCGCTGTCCACCGTGCCGAACAACAACTCCGGCATCGCGGTGACCCGCCTCGGCGACCACGTCCACCTGGCCCACAACCCCACCACCGGGGACTGGGCCAGCCGGGCGCCCCTGACCGTCTCCGTCTCCACCGACGAGGGGGAGACCTTCCGGCCCTGGCTGACCCTGGAGGAGTCGCTCGGCGAGACGGCGGACGAGGGCTACCGGCCCGCCGACTCGGGGGTGCGGACCACCGGTGGCAACGAGTTCTCGTACCCCTGCCTGATCCCCGTCGGGGACCGGCTCGCTGTGACGTACACCTGGCAGCGGCGCGGCATCGTGCTCGCCCTGCTCGATCCCTCGGAGCACATCTCATGACCACGGCCCACCCCGGAGCCAACCTGATCAGCGCCCTGCCGACCCTGTTCGACCCCGACGGCGCGGTCGACCTCAAGGCCACCCGGGCGGCCTACGACCAACTCGCCGCGCACCCCGTCGACGGGGTGTTCGTGGCCGGCACCACCGGTGAGTTCACCACCCTCACCGACGACGAGCGGCTGGACGTCGCCGCCGCCGCCAACGACGCCTTCGGGCCCGGGCGCACCTACTGGCACGTCGGGCACGCCAGCACCCACCAGGCGGTACGCCTCACCCGCGCGGCCGTCGACCGGGGAGCGGCCCGGCTCGCGGCGCTCACCCCGCACTACTTCCCGGCCACCGAGCGGGCCCTGCTCGACTACTACGAGGCGGTGGTGACCGCCGCCGCCGGACGGCCGGTGTACGCGTACCTCTTCACCGCCCGGACCACCACGACGGTCTCGCCACGGTCGCTGGCCCGGCTTGCCGGGACGGGTCTGGCGGGCGTGAAGATCAGCGGCGAGCCGACCCCGGTGCTGGCCGAGTACCTCGCCGCGCTCGGCGACCGGGACCTGCCGGCGTACTCCGGTGCCGACGCGGAGTTCACCGAGGTCGTCGCGGCCGGCGGCGCCGGAGTGGTCTCCGGGGTCAGCTCGGCGCTGCCGGCACCCTTCCTCGCGGTCCGGGACGCCCTGCGCAGCGGGGACGCCGACGCGCTCGCGGTGGCCCGGGAACGGTCGCTGCGAGCGGTGGCCGCCACCCGGCAGGGCAACCTCGCCCACCTCAAGGCCGTCCTCGAACTGCGCGGGCTGCCGGCCGGCGGCATGCGTGCCCCGCTCGACCCGATCTCGGCCGACGATCGTCGCGCGCTCGAAGCCGACGTCGCCGACCTGCTCTGACCCTCGTCACCGCCGTCACCCGACACCGCCGCCCCCGAAGGAGCCCCGCGTGAGCAGCTACGCTTTTCCCGAGTTGACCGACCAGCCCGTGGCCGAGCCCGGCGTGGTCTGGACCGTCGCCAGCGGCGACCTGCGGCCCAGTGCCAACGTCACCTGCTGGCCGGTGCAGCGGCAGTTCGAGGCCGACCTGGAGCGGGCGATCACCGCCCTGGGCCACCGGGTGCAGCGGGCACACCCGGTCGACGACACCGCCGGGCACGGCTTCATCGCCAGCCAGCGCCAGGGCATCGAGGTGTTCAAGTCGATCCCGCCGGACGCGCCGCTGATCGTCGCCGAGGCGGTCTGGCAGTACAGCCACCACGTGCTGGCCGGGCTGCGCACCCACCGGGGCCCGATCCTGGTGGTGGCGAACTGGAGCGGTGAGTTCCCCGGCCTGGTCGGCCTGCTCGGCCTGACCGCCAGCCTCACCAAGGCGGGCGTGGCGCACTCGATCCTGTGGAGCGAGAAGTTCACCGACGACTGGGCGGTGACGCGACTGCGTACCTGGCTGGAGACCGGGAAGCTGGAGCACGACCAGAGCCACGTACGGGACCTGCCGGAGCTGCCGGCCACCGAGGAGGTACGGCTCGGTCGGGCGCTCGCGGCGCAGCTCGTCCGGGACAAGGCCATCATCGGCGTCTTCGACGAGGGCTGCATGGGCATGTACAACGCCATCATCGACGACGAGCTACTCAACCCGCTCGGCGTCTACAAGGAACGGCTGTCGCAGAGCGCCCTGGTCGCCGAGATGGCGACGGTCACCGACGCCGAGGCGCAGGCCGTACGGGACTGGCTGGACACGGCCGGGTTCACCTTCCACACCGGCACCGACGAGGCCACCGAGCTGACCGACGCCCAACTGCACAGCCAGTTCACGATGTACGTGGCCGCGCTGCGCATCGCCGACGACTTCGGCCTGGACGCGGTCGGCATCCAGTACCAGCAGGGGCTCAAGGACGTCGTACCCGCCAGCGACCTGGTCGAGGGGCTGCTGAACAACGTCTCCCGTCCGCCGGTGACCAGCCGCGACGGTGCCCGGGAACTCTACGCCGACGCGCCGTTGCCGCACTTCAACGAGGTCGACGAGGGTGTCGCGGTGGACTCCCTGGTGACCAACCGGATCTGGACCGCGATGGGGCTGGACCCGGCGACCACCCTGCACGACATCCGCTGGGGCGAGGAGTACGACGGCCGGTTCGTCTGGGTCATGGAGATCTCCGGCTCGGTCCCGGCCTCGCACAACGGCGGCTACGACAAGAGCTGGAGCATGCGGCAGCCGCCGATGTACTTCCCGCTCGGCGGCGGCACCCTCAGCGGCGTGTCCAAGCCGGGGGAGATCGTCTGGTCCCGGGTCTTCATCGCCGACGGCGTCCTCCACGTCGATCTGGGTCGGGGCAGCGCGGTGGAGTTGCCGGCCGAGGAGACCCAGCGCCGCCTCGACGCCACCACCCCGCAGTGGCCGATCATGCACGCCGTGCTGCACGGCGTCGACCGCGACCAGTTGATGGCCCGCCACAAGGCCAACCACCTGAACGTGGTGTACGCCCCGGACGCCGCCACCGCCGACCGGGCGCTCGCCGCCAAGGCCGCCATGTTCGCCGAACTGGGCCTGGCGGTGCACCTCTGCGGTGAGGTGAACCTGTAGATGGCACCGTTGCTGATCGGCATCGACCTGGGCACCGGGAGCAGCAAGGGTGTGCTCACCGACGCCGCCGGCCAGGTGCTGGCCACCGCCGTCCGCCCTCGTCCCCGGTCGATGTCGTTGCCCCGGCCGGGCTGGGCGGAGGTCGACGCCGAGGCGGTCTGGTGGGCCGACGTGGTGTCCATCGCCGCCGAGCTGACCGCCGCCGCCCAGGGCGCGCGGATCGCGGCGGTCTGTGTCAGCGGTGTCGGCCCCTGCCTGGTGCTCTGCGACGAGCGGGACCAGCCGGTCCGGCCGGCGATCCTCTACGGCATCGACATGCGGGCCACCGCCGAGATCGCCGAGTTGACCGAGCTCTTCGGCGCCGAGGAGGTGCTGCACCGGTCGGCCACCCCGATCACCACCCAGGCGGTCGGTCCCAAGGCGCTCTGGGTACGCCGCCACGAACCCCAGGTGTGGGAGCGGGCCACCCGGTGGTACAACTCCAGCTCGTACGTGGTGCGGAAGCTGACCGGCGAGTACGTCCTCGACCACCACACCGCCAGCCAGTCCGTGCCGCTGTACGACATCGAGGCCCGGCAGTGGCACCGGCCCTGGTACGACGAGATCATGGGCGACCTGCCCGCGCCCCGACTGGCCTGGTCGGCCCAGATCGTCGGCGAGGTGACCCCGGCGGCGGCCGAGGCGACCGGGCTGCCGGTGGGCACGCCGGTCTGCGCCGGCACCGTGGACGCCTGGGCCGAGTCGGTCAGCGTCGGCGTCCGCAGCCCCGGCGACCTGATGCTGATGTACGGCTCCACCATGTTCTTCGTGCAGCAACTCCGGGGCGTGGCCCGGCATCCGCAGCTCTGGAACACCGTCGGGGTGTCTCCGGACTCGTACTGCCTCGCGGCCGGCATGGCCACCTCCGGCAGCCTCACCACCTGGCTGCGCGACCTGGTGGGCGAGGTGCCGTTCGAGACGCTGGTCGAGGAGGCGGCGGCGGTGCCGCCGGGCGCGGACGGTCTGCTGCTGCTGCCGTACTTCGCCGGGGAACGGACCCCGATCTTCGACCCGGACGCCCGGGGCGTGATCGCCGGACTGACCCTGCGGCACGGGCGGGGTCACCTGTTCCGCGCCGGGTACGAGGGGATCGCCTTCGGCATCCGGCAGATCCTGGAATTGCTGGACACCCCGGAGAACCCGGTCGCGCGGCTGGTCGCGGTGGGCGGCGGCACCCAGGGTGGACTCTGGACCCGGATCGTCAGCGACGTCACCGGCCGGGAGCAGGAGGTGCCGGAGGTGACCATCGGGGCCAGCTACGGTGACGCCCTGCTGGCCGCGATCGGTGCCGGTCTGGCCGCCCCGGACACCGACTGGACCCGGCCCGGGCAGATCGTGCGTCCCGATCCCTCGGTGTCCGCCACCTACGACGGCCTCTACGCCGGCTACACCTCGCTGTACCGCAGCACCCGGGCCGAGGTGCACGCCCTCGCGCGGTTGCAGGGCGCAGCCGGGTAGCGGGCCGGACCGCCGGGGGACCGGTCAGGCGCCGGCCGGGCAGCACCGGCGGTCGGGTGACGGCGTCCGCAGGTCGACGCGGATCGCCTCCAGGACCACCCCGGTCGCCTGCTCGACCACGACGGGGGCGCGGGCCCGCAGCGGGTCGGTCGGGCCGGGCGTGGCCGGCGGCAGCGGGACCAGGGTGCAGTCCGTGACCACCACGTCGCGGTACTCCAGCACCCGCACCGAGTGGTCGATCTCGCTGCGTCCCCAGCCCGCGATCCGCACCGCGTACAACGGTCCGTTCCAGGCGACGTGGGCACGCGACACCCGGATGCGCTCGCCGATCGAGGTGCCGTGCGCGGGGTGGAAGCGGTCGGTGTTGTCGCCGGGCAGCAGCCGGAAGCCGATCTCCACCTCCGACAGGCAGGCCCGGTCCACCTCGACGTCGTGCACAGAGCTGAGGTAGAAGCCCTCGAAGGCGTCGGAGACCCGCAGGTCGGAGATGGTGACGTGGTGGGGGTGGTAGGAGGGCCCGCTGATCGAGTCGACCCCCGTGCCGACCGCTCCCCAGTGCACGGCGACGCCGGTGCAGCCACCCACGATCGTCACGTCGGAGACGACCACGTCGCGGACGGCACCGACCAGGGCGAGGCAGTTGGCCGACCGGGTGCCGGGGCGCTCCACCCGGACACCCTCGATCCGGACGTCGGAGATCCACTGCGTCTCGGCCGGATAGAGGTACCTGCCGACGGTGACCGCGGTGCCCCGGTCGCCGCCGTGCGCTCCGGGGGCACACGGCGGCGGGCGCAGACCGATGTCCCGCACGGTGACCCGCGAGCCGAGTACGTGGATCAGCGGCTCACCGTCCGACGCGGACGAGGTCAGCCAGGTCCGGACGATCCGATCCGTACGCGGTGCGCCGGCCAGCGTCCAGCCGTCGCCGACGACCAGTCCCTGGTCGAGCGGGTAGGTGCCGGCCGGTAACCGCAGCGTGCCGCCGGACCCGGACGCCAGGATCCGTTCGACGGCGACCCGGTTGGCCGTCGCGTCGTCGGTGAGCACCAGGTCGTGGCCGGGGGAGTCGGTCACGACCACTCCAGCTCGACGACCCGGCAGACGACCTCGCAGACCCGTCGCCGCATCGCGGTGGCGTCGGGCTCGTCCACCCCGATCAGCACCGGGCCGGGCGTCGTCCGGGTGACCACCACGTCGAGCGTCTCGGCGCCGTCGGCGGTCACCGCCACCGGGCAGTCGCCGCCGTCGACCAGGTTCACGGCGCGTACCCGGAGCTGCTCCGGGCGCGGTGGCCCGGTGAACGGCGACGCCTCGAACAACGCGTACCCGGCCCCGCGCTGCGCCACCCGGACCGCCTTCAACACCGTCTGCGCCCTGCCACGACGCATCCACGCCCGGCGGGGGTCACGGATCGCGGACGGGGCCACCGAGGCGGTGGCCACCCGGAGCCGACACCGCACCGTGGTGGCGTCCGCGTTGACCACGACGTGTCCGGTCCGGGCGTGGCCCTCGCCGCGCCCGCGCGCCCCCACCAGACCACCGGCGCTGGCGAGCCCGGCGTGCTGGGCGGCCTGCCCGGTCACCCGACCCGTGGTCTCCGGCGGCTCGACGTCGTCGATCGCGGAGATCTCCACCTGGTTGATCCGCACGCCGACCGCCGCCAGCGCGCTGAGCGACGGGGACGCCCACGCCGGCAGCGTCGCGTCCGCCACCTCGACGATCAGCAGCTCGTCCGCGCCGACCTCGTCCGCGCCCAGGTCGAACTCGACCCAGGCGTGCGCCTCGACCATCCGCAACCGGCCGCGTTGGCGACTGATCAGGGCCGCGACCCGGTCGGTGCCCTGCGCCCGGACCATCACCAGGCGGGGCAGCTCGCGGACGCCCCGGGACGGTGCGGCCACCCGGGACCAGGCCGTCTGCGAGGCACCGTCGACGTGCAGGTCGACGCGGACGCGGACCGGCCGACCGTCGGTGCGGACCTTGAGCACGACCGCGCCGGACGCGCCCTGGACCCGCCCCAGGATCGCGACGCCCCGGGCCATCCGGTCGGCGACCAGCACCTCGGAGTCCGCGCCGGAGGCGAAGAGCGCGGGCAGCCCGCGCGGTGTGGCCGGCTCGTCGAACTCGGTGGCGAACCACGTGCCGACGGCCACTACCGGACTCCTTCCGGCACCCGCAGGTCCGTCCGGGTCAGCACCGGCTCGCGTCGGGTCCACATCCGCTCGACCGCGTCGAACAGTGGATCCGCGTCGCTCTCGATGTGCCGGAACGCGGTCTGCACCGCCTTGAGCAGGTACCCGGCGGGCCACACCTCCCAGTGCGGCACCTGCGGGGTGACCAGGTCGGTGGCGCTGCGATAGAACCACAACCAGAGTCGCGCCCGCTCGACCTGCTCGACCGAGATCAGCTCCTGCCCACCGCAGAGACCGGTGATCGCCGCGTCGAGCGCCTTCGCGTACGCCTCCGGGTCCTCCACCACAGTGGACAGACCGCACTCGCTCCACTCGGACCAGCCCGCCTGGATCACCGGGATCCCGTACGCGGGCAGCTCGTTGCTCACGCTGCCGCGAACGGTGACGCCCAGGTCGACCAGACTCCAGAGGCCGTTCTTGCTCAGCTCGCTGCTGGGCTGGAACACCATGTGCTTGTGCCGGCCGTAGCGGGCGGCCACCGAGTCGAAGAAGCCGGTGCTGTCGTAGCGGAACTGACTCGGGTGGTCCTGGAACAGCCACTGCACCTCGGTGCTGGTGCTCGCGTACCGCGCGGTCTGCTCGAACCAGTCGGCCAGGGTGGGGAAGGACTGGTGGTTGGTGCCGGGCGCGTCGGAGACCGCGTGGTTGAACACCGCCACCACCGGCCGGGCCGGGTCGAAGCCCAGCCGCGCCGCGAAGTGCGTCCGCAACCGGGCGCGTTCCGCGCTGTTGCTGATGTCGACGGAGGCGCTCGCACCGCCGCGCCACCAGCTCGGCCGACCCAGGTTGACCTTCGACCGCCAGGCCACCAGCTCCGCGTTGCGCCGCACCTCGCCGCGCCGCGTCCAGACCCGTTCGGCGAAGAAGGCGCCGATCTGGTGGGTGAGTTCACCCCGGAAGGTGTACCGGCCGGTGTCCGCCTCCGGGAACAGCGCGTACGCCTTGAGGCATCCGGTCTGCTGGGTGTGCACCACCGGTACGCCGGCCCGCCGCGCCGAGTCCACCGCGAGACCCCAGTGGTCGTAGTCGACGTGACTGGTCACCAGCGCCACCACCGAACCGCTGCCGAGCAGGGCGTCGTAGCTCGACGAGATGGCCCGGGCCAACGCCTCCCGCCGCCGGTAGCGCGGGTCGGCGTCGGGGTCCTCGGGTGGGCGGGGCCGCTTGGTCACCCGGCAGTAGGTGGCGCTGACGAACTCGGCCAGCGTGTCCGCGCCGATCGACGGGCCGGGCGTCAACCGCCTGCCGAACAGCTCCACCGGCACCTGCTCGGGCGTGGCCGACCGGGCGGGCCCCTCGACGAGCCGATAGAGGTCCACGACCTCGGTCGCGCCGTACGCCCGGGCCAGACGCTCGACGAGCTTCACGTCGAACTCGGTCCACAGCGCCTCGTGCCACATCTGCTCGACGCCGGTGACGACGACGAGTTGGGCGGGCACGATCCGGCGGATCGCGTTGGCGACCGCCAGGTTGCGCATCGCCACCCGGATGTCCTGGTGGAACACCTCGACGACGAGGTACCGCTCCGACGACGCGGATCCCACGTTCTTGCGCCAGTAGACATCGGCGGAGTCGAGAAACGCCTCGAACTCCTTCTTGTCAGCCCCGAGCCACACCCGAAACCCGTCCTTCTCCCGATACGTGAGTCGGCGTCGGACGCTACGGTCGCGGTACGCACGAGAGCCGAACGGACGGTAGCCGGCCGGTGAAGAACCCCGATCCGGCGCGGCGGACGCCGGGTGGGTGTGCGGGACCCGTCGCTCAGTCGGACTGCCCTGCCACGGCGAGCACCACACCGCTCACCGGCCGGGTCGGAATGCGGTGCAGCGGGATGTCCAGGTCCTGATCCGGGACCCGGTAGTCGAGGCGGGCCAGCCGGACGGCGAGCGCACCGAGCAGCGCGACGGTGATCTGCTCACCGGGGCAGCGGTGGCTGGTGCGCGGATCGCCGCCACCCTGCGGGACCAGGTCGAACGGGCCGATCTCCCGGCCCACGAAGCGGTCCGGGTCGAACCGGTACGGGTCCGGCCACAGCCGGGCGTCGTGGTTCTGCCCGTACAGGTCGAGCAGCACGATGGCGCCGCTCGGGATGTCGGTGCCCCGCCAGCTCAGGTCGGTCACCGCGCGCCCGCCGACGAAGGGCGCGAACGGGTAGAAGCGGCGGACCTCGTGGGCGAACGCCTCGACGAAGGCGGGCTCCGCCGCGCGCAGCCGGTCCCGGTGCTCGGGCCACCGGTGCAGGGCGTGCCCGGCGAAGGCCACGAACCAGGTGATCGCCACCGTCGGCCGGATGATGTTGAGCAACTCCACCGCGGCGGTCTTCGGATCGAGCAGCCGCCCGTCGCTGTCCTCGTGCGCGGCCACCGCCGCCAGCGCCGAGCCCTCCGGCGCGGCGACCTCGCCCCGGCGTACCCGGTCGACGAGATCGCCGAGCAGGCGTTCGAGGCGTCCCCGGGAGCGCCGGGCACGCCAGTGCCGTGGCCCGGCGGTGGCGAAGCCGTCCACCTCGGCGACCAGGTTCGCGGTGAGTTCCGGCACGTCCCGGTCGTCCACCGGGACCCCGGTCCAGTCGCAGACCGCGCGGGTCAACACCTCGGCGGTCTCCGTGAACAGCACCACCCGCCGACCCGTCCAGGACCGCGCGGCCTCGTCCCAGGCCACCTCGGTCCGGGTCACCAGCCCGTCGAAGCCGCCGCTCATCAGCAGCGAGGTGAACATCGCCTTACGGACCCGGTGCGGCTCACCGTCGAGGGTGTGCACCGCCCCCTTGCCGAACAGCGTGCCGCGGATCGGTTCCGGGATCGCCCCGTGCCGCCGGATGTGGCGCTCGTCGTAGAAGAAGCGGGCCGCGTCGGGGCCGTGCAGCGCCACGGCGGTCTGGCCGAGCAGACGGGTACGCACCACGTCCGTCTGATCCGCACGCAGGCGATTGGGCAGCCACCCGTAGCCCTGAATCGCGAGAGTCAGGGTGTCGTCCACCCGATGCAGCAGGTCAGTCGGCATACCGGTGGTCCTGCCCGTTCACCCGACCGTCAAACCGGCCCCGCCGGACACGAACGGGGCGGGGCACGCGCGCCGAGCGCACCGTCGGCGGCGGCGAGGCGGCGCAGCGGTTGCGAGAACTCCGTAAGTAAGTGTTTACTTACGGGATGGGTCGTCGGGACGAGATCATCGACGTGGCGCTGCGTCTCTTCGCCGAGCAGGGCTACCGGGCCACCACGATCACGCAGATCGAGGCCGCCGCCGGGCTGTCTCCCGGCGCGGGCGGGCTCTACCGCCACGTCGGGTCGAAACGCGAGCTGCTCGTGGCCGCCTTCGACCGGGTCCTGCACAGTCGCCGTGCCGCACAGGCCCAGCCCGGGATCGCCGACCGCACCGACCCGCGTACCGCGATCGCGGTCGCCGGCCGGGCGGTGCTCGCCACCGTCGAGGCGGACCGGGACCTCTACCGGCTCGTCCTCCGCGGCGGCGGCGACCTGCCGGTCGACCTCACCGACGTCTACCAGCGGCTGTTCCAACCGGGCTTCGACGAGGTCGCCGCCTGGCTGGCGCAGCTCGCCGGAGACCGTCCCCGGTTCGACGCGGAGGCCGTCGCCGCCGTGAGTCTGTCGTCGCTGTTCTATTTCGCGATCAGCGAGTTCACCTACGGCTGCCCGCCGGGACACGTCGCGCGGGACCGCTTCCTCGCGGCGTGGGCCGAGGGGCTGCTCGCCCAGCTCGGAGCGTGACATGAGGACCGTCTTCAGCGGCGGCACGATCCGCACCATGGACCCCGCCCACCCGGTCGTCGAGGCGGTGGCGATCGACGGCGAGGTGATCGTGTCGGCCGGGGACGCGGCGACCGTACGCGCCGCCGCCGGCCCCGGCGCGACCGTGCACGACCTCGCCGGCCGGACCCTGCTACCCGGCTTCGTCGACCCGCACCACCACCTCTATCTGGTGGCCGCCGACCAGCACACCCGGGCCTTCGACACGCACCCCGCGACACTGCGCGAGCTGCTCGACCGGATCGCCGCCGTCGTCCGCGCCGACCACGGCACCGGCTGGCTGCGCCTGCACGGGGTACGCCCGCTGCACCTGGCCGAGGGTCGCCTGCCGACCGCCTCCGAACTGGACACCGCCTGCCCGGACCGGCCGCTGCACCTGTTCTCGGTCAGCTATCACGAGTCCACGGTCAACTCCGCCGGCCTGGCCGCCCTCGGGTACGGCAGCGCCACCCCCGACCCGGGCGGCGGCCACCTGGAACGGGACCGCCGTGGACGCCCCACCGGCGTCCTCGTCGAACAGGCCAGCTTCGTCGCCGAGTCGCTGACCCGCCGCGCCACCGGCGACGACGACGCCTGGGTGGAACGCGCCGTCGCGCACAGCCGGATCCTGGCCCGGCACGGCATCACCCGCATCGGCGACCTCGCGGTGCCGCCGGAGGGTGCCGCCCGGTACGCCCGCGCCGCGCCCGAGCTGGCGGTGACCGTGCACCGCTGGCATGTCGGCGCGGCCGAGATCGGTGACCCCACCCTGCCCGACCTCGACCCGGATCGGGACCACGGACATCCCCGTACCCCGCTCGGTGGCTTCAAGCTCCTCGTCGACGGCGGCGAGCGGTGCGACCTGTGCCTCACCGGTGGGCAGATGCTCCGTTCGGTCGCCGGCATGCCCCGGGCGCTGCTGCGGCACGGCCGTCGGGCCCTGGCCCTGTCCCGGCGTGGTGGCACCCCGACCCGCCGCCCGGACGGCCGCTGGCACAACGGCCTTCGCGTGCTGGATCGTGACCGGCTGACCACCGCCGTCCGGGCGGCGGTCGACCGTGGCCTGCCGCCGGCCCTGCACGCGGTCGGAAACGGTGCCCTCGCCGACGCCCTTGCCGCCGTCGACGGGCTCGACGCCCCGATCCGGATCGAGCACGCGATGGTCTGCGATCCGGCCACCGCGCGTCGGCTCGCCGACGCGGGCGTGCACGTGGTCACGCAGCCGTCCTTCCTGCACGACCTCGGCGCGGAGCTGACCGTGCTCCCGTTGCCCGCACCGCTGCGGCTCATCCCGCTGCGCACGTTGCGCGACGCCGGAGCGTCGGTGGCGGCCAGCACCGACTATCCGGCCGGCACGCTCTCGCCTCTGGTCGGCATCCAGGCCGCGGTCACCCGACGCGTGGCGGGCGGCGACATCGTCCACCCGGACGAGGGTCTCACCGTCACCGAGGCCCTGGCGGCCTACACCCGGGACGCCGCCGTGGCGCTGGGGCTGGCCGACCGGGCCGGTGTGCTGCGTCCCGGCGCCGCCGCCGACCTGGTCGAACTCGACCAGGACCCGGTGCACGCCGACCCCGACCATCTCGGCGACATCGCCGTCACCGGCACCTGGTGCGCCGGCCGCCGGACCGCCTGAGCCGCCCTCGTCGCGGGACGGTCAGGTCGACGCGACGGCGGTGGTCCCCGCTCCGGCACCGGAACGTGGACCACCGCCGGGTCAGCGATCGCGTCGAAGATCAGAACTCACACTGCTGGGGGAACTTGGCGCAGGTGGAGATCGAGGCACCCCGGGCCGGGATGTCGCTCCACCGGTTGGCGTCCACGCCGGCCAGCGAGCCGTCGCTGAACGAGTTGACGATGGCCCAGAGCCCGTCGACGTTCTGCTTGATGAGGTAGCCGCTGCTCTTGTGACCGATGCCGCCGCGCGACTCGAAGAACATCGCGTTGCTGCGCCAGTTGGCGTACTCGCCGCGCGGCCCGGGGGCGTTGAGCATGGCGGCCGAGGTGACGCCCTCCGGGATGTTGATGTACGGGTAGCGGGTCACGTTGACCACACCGCTGCGGCCCGCCGCGTCCGCGGCCACCACACCCATCCGGCGGACGGTGTCCCACTGCTGCGAGGTCAGCATGCCGGGGTCGAGGGAGATGCCGACCGAGAACGTGGTCATCTCGTCGGTGTCGCCGACGACGTACGTGCCCTGGTGGTGCAGGTCGATGATGTGGTGCGGCTTGAAGTCGGCCCAGACGTACCAGAACGCCTGCGACTCGACGGCACGGTGTCGGGTGTAGTTGGCGTAGGTCTGCTCGGACAGCGGCGCCTGACCGAGACCGGCCCGGACCGCGTTGAGCCGGTCGAAGATCGGCCGGTCCACACCCCAGTCGCGGTTCAGGTCGACGTTCTGGACGCTGTCCTGCCGCCGGTACGCCTCGGAACCGTCCGGGTTGTAGATCGGGACGACCGCGAAGCTGACCTGCTGCAACACCTCCCGCGCGTGCTTACCGCCGGAGACCAGCGTCTTGAGGAAGTCCAGCGAGGCCTCGGCGCCGTACGGCTCGTTGCCGTGGATTCGGCCCTGGATCCAGATCCGGGTGCTCCCGGTGCCGATGAAGGCGACCTCGAGCGGGCGGCCCTGGCCGCTGCGGCCGACCTCCTGCACCCGCAGGGCGCCCTTGCTGCGGGCCTGCAACGCGTGCAGCTCGGCCGAGACCTCGGCGGCGCTGAGCATCGAGGAGCGGTTGACGGTCTCCTGGTTCGGCGGTACGAACGGCCCGTTCGCCTGGGCGACCCCGGGCACCACCATGGGGGCGAGGAGGAGCGCGGCGGCGAGGATGACATGCCGGCGACGTGGTCTGGACACTGGGTGACGTCCCTTCTGAGGTGGTCGCGGTAGCGTCCAGCAAGACGATCGTGTGCGACTCCGCGCGCCTGTTCGCGCCGCTGTGCTGGCTGGGCTGCGACCTTCCTGGTCGGAAGGCTCCGCGGTGCGCTCATTCAACAAGGGGGCGTTTTCGCAGGTCAAGGGCGGTGAGCAAGTTCCGTCGTCTGTTCAGGGTCGGGCGCTCCCGGCTCCGTCGAATGTCCTACGTGGCCTGGGCTCCGCGCGGGTCGGTACACCTGGACACGGGAGTGGCGACCACCGCTTTCGCAGTGGCCGCCACTCGCCGGACCGGCCCGGGTCTCCGCCGGGGCCGGTGTCGGTTCCTACAGGTTGGCGCAGTATCCGACGCTGTGGGTGCTGGCGCCGGGCTTCAGGGTCCGGTTCCAGTCCACCCCGCTGATCCGGTAGCCACCGTCGGCCAGGCGTTCCCGGGTGAAGTTCCACGCGGTGTAGATGTCGCCCTCCAGGTCGACGATCGCGCTCCAGGCTACCGGCTTGTCGCCGGTGTTGGTGGCGGTGATCGTGGCGCAGTAACCCCCACCGCTGTCGGAGTTCCACCGGGCGACCCGGGTGAGCGTGACGGCCACGGTGGAGCCCTCGACCAGCCGGCCCACCCCCCAGCGGGCGGTGCTCTGGTAGCCGACGCCCTCCTGCTCGGCCCAGTTGCGGATCGACGTGCGCGTACCGCCGGAGGCGTCGTTGACCTGGAAGTCCAGGCCGTGGAACGTGTCGAGGCCGCCGTACTCCAGCAGGCTGATCGCGGCCTCGACGGTGTAGCCCGTCGGGGTCCGTACGGCCGCGCTGGTCAGCCGTCCCGCCTGGAACGCCTCGTCGCCGGTGCCGAACGACACGACGTTGTCGGCGTTGATCCGGATCTGGGTGTCGTCGTAGCGGTAGGAGCCGTTCTTGGCGTTGCCGGCGTCGACGTAGATCTCCACCGAGTCCTGGGTCCACGGGTCGGACCCGGAGACGTCCACCTCCGGGTCGGTGACCTCGGCCAGCACGTAGAGCGTCTGGTCCCGCCACAGCGTACGGACCTGCGCCACCGCCCCGTCGGTGCCGGAGACCTGCTTCGCCGTGGTCACCGTGCTCGCCTGGCTCCAGACCTCGTCCACCGTGCCGTCGACCACCGGCGCGCTGGGGGCCCGGCGCACCTCCAGGTACGACAGCTCCTCCACCAGGGTCAGCGTGCCCACCGCACCCGGGGTGTTCCAGCCGGAGGTGGTGCCGTCGTCGGTGACCCGGACGTCGAGCGAGAGCGTGTCCCCCCGGGTGGCCTCGGTCAGCGGCAGGTGGGCGACCAGGTGGTAGCCGCCGTCCCGGGCCGCCGCCACGGCCGGCACGTCACCGGTGCCGTCCCGCCGGACCCGGTAGGTCTCGCCGTCCAGGGCGAACTCGACCCGGTCGTCGGCGGAGACCGTGGCGTCGGTGACCGTGACGTACGCGGTGAGGTGGTCCGGTGCCCAGCGCAACTGGAACCGGGCCGCCTCCTCCACCGGGTGCAGCGGCAGCGTGCGCCAGGTCAGGTCCGTCGGGGCGGCGGCGGTCAGGGGCACGTCCCCGGCGAAGACGGTGGCGGTACGCAGCCGGGCGGGCAGCTCACCGTCGACCGCGCCGTGGTAGGCGGGCTTGGCGCGCAGGTTGTCGTCGAAGAGCAGCGGCGCGCCGTTGCCGGACCGCCAGGAACGCCCGTCGGTCAGCCCCCACACGGTGACGGCCAGCAGGTCGTCGGTGTGCTCCCGGAAGATCCGGAAGGCGTCCCGGTAGTAGTAGCCCTGCTCGATCAGGTTCGCCTGGGTGACCGGGGTGCCGGTGGTGACGTCGAGTTCGGTGACGGCCTGCGTCACCGGCAGGTCGGTGAACGCGTCCAGCGCCGCCTCCAGGCTGCTCACCGGCGTGGCCAGCGAGACGTGGAACTGGTGGCCCACCCCGTCGACGGGTACGCCCCGGGCGATCAGCCGCTCCACCAGCGCCTTGTAGCGGGCCTGCTTGCCGCTCTGCTCGGTGTTGTAGTCGTTGATGAACAGGGTGATCGGGTCGGTGCCGTCGACCGCGTACACGTCGTTGAACGCCTCGTCGGCGTACTCGAACGTCAGGTCGATGAAGGACTCGCCGAGGATCCGGTACCACTCGCTGCGGCGCAGGCCGTCGGCGTACTCGCCGCTGTCGCTGACCACCTCGTTGACCGCGTCGAAGGCGTAGAGCGGGTTGGTGGCGGAGCCGAAGGCGCCGTACCGCTCGCTCAGCGACCGGGCGACGGCGAAGATGTGCGTGCGCAGCCGCTCGCGCAGCACCTGCTGGTCGGCGGCGGACGTGCTCAGCGGCTGACCCGCCGAGTCCTGGAAGAACCAGGCCGGCGTCTGACTGTGCCAGACCAGCACGTGACCGTAGACCTTCAGGTCGTTGTCGCGGGCGAAGTCCATCATCGTCAGCGCCTGGTCGTGCGGGCGGAAGGTGCCCTCGTCGTCGTACCAGGCCTCCGGCTTCATGTGGTTCTCCGCCGTGATCTGGTTGAAGTGCCGGGTCAGCAGCTGCGCGGCGGCGCCCTCGGTCTCCCGGCCGTCGATCGCCACCCCGACCGGGAAGTCGGTGGTCTCGTGGATGCCGGTGAGGTCCTCCACCACCGGCGGCTCGGGCACCCGGACGACGATGTCGTCGGCGAGGAAGTCACTGGTGTTGCCGGGTACGTCCGCGCCCTGCCAGCGGGTCTCGAAGTACAGGTACGCGCTCTCCGCCGCCGGTACGGTGAAGCGGGCCGTCACCTGCGTCCACCCGGTGTTGGTGACGGTGGTGAACTGGGCCAGGGTCGCGAACGACTGGCTGCCGCCGCTGGTGCTGGCCAGGCTGAGCCAGACCTCGTCGGTCGGCTGGCCCTCGGCGAAGCGCAGCCAGGCGCTGAACTCGTAGGTCACGCCGGGCTCGACCAGCCCGGTCACGTCCCGGCCGAGCCCGGCGCCCTGGTTGACCCGGTCGCTGACCAGCGCCGCCGCCTCCCCGCCGTGCGCGACGTCGGTCAGCGTGACGCTCGGGGCGCCCGGACCGCCGTCGCGCGGCCCCCAACCGTCCAACCCGTCCTCGAAGTCGGTGTCGACGACCACGGTGCCCGGCGCCGGTCCGGTCCCGCCGTCCGGCGCGGTGATCAGCACGTCGTCCACCAGGAACGGGGTGGTCCCCTCCGCCTCGACATAGAGGGTGGCCGCGCTGAGCCCGGTGGGCAGCGTGTAGTCGCCGCCGATCCGCACCCACTCGCCCGCCGTGGCGGGCACGCTGTCGCCGATCCAGGTGTACGTGTTGTCACCGCCGGCGGCGGGCGTCGACTCCACGGTGAAGTGCACCCCGGCGGTGCCCTCGGTGCCGGCCGGGAGTTTCACCCAGGCGCTGACCGAGTAGCGCGTACCGGGGGTGAACAGGGCGGTGGCGCTGGTCGCCGGGCCCTGCCAGTCGGCCGTACGCCCGGTGACCGAGAGGCTGTTGTCGCTGTCGTGGCCCTCGGCCGCGATGGCGAGGGTGACGTCGCCCCGAGCCCCCCACGGAGCGTACGAGCCGGACTCGAAGTCGGAGGAGAGGATGGTCTGCGCGGCGGCGGCCGGACCGGGTGCGACGGCTACGGCCGCGACGAGTGTCGTGGTGCAGAGGACGGCGAGAAGTCGCGATCGCTGTCGCGATCGGCGGGAGGATTTCCAGAGGCGCATCGGTGATCCCTTTACGCGATTGTGGCTGGTGGCGGGGTGCTTCGCTGGAGGCGTACCGGATGCATCCAAGCGCGTGCATGTTATGTCGGGCCGATTGTCGTGACCAGAACTTCCGGAAACTTTCGGAAAAGGGAGCGGTGGCGATCGGCCTGACGGAGGTTGACAGCGATGTGTTAGGAGGGGTCCCTTCCTATGCACGAGGCGTTAGGAGGGGACCCTTCCTTGCATCAGTGAGCCGTCGGGGGTCCATCACCACGACGGCGCCGGGTTCGACCCGGATGGCACCCGCCTCGACCAGGACCCGCAGCGCCCGGTTGACGGTGACCCGGGACAGCCCGACCTCCTCGCCGAGCCCCTGCTGGGCGCCGGGCAGGTCGATCCGGCTGCCCGGCGCGGGCCGGTGCTCGGCGATCCAGTCCGCGATCCGGGCCACCGGCTGCGGCGCGGCGCGGCGGACCCGGTCCCGGCGGTCCCGGTTGACCTGCCCGGACAGGTGCCGCAGCACGTGGTCGCGCAGTGCCGGCACCTCGTCGATGAGAGCCCGGAGGGCGTCCGCCGGCAGGAACCGGATCCGGCATCGCGTCACCGCCGTCCAGGTGGCGGTGTGCGGTCCACCGTGCAGTGTGGCGGCCTTGTCCACCACGCAGGGGCCGGTCGCCGTGGCGAAGCGGACCCGTGTCCCGTGGCGGGTGTCGTACCCGGCGACCAGGGTGCCTCGCTCCGCGACGATCAGGTGCCCGGCCGGGTCGCCGCACCGAGCCAGGACGGTGCCGGCCGGCACCTCGCGCGGCGGGCACTGGGCGGCGAGCCGCGCGATGCGGTCGGCGTCGAGCATCGAGAACAACGGCACCGCCGACAGGTTCCCGATGGCCACGTTCCGCAGAGTATCCCGCGATACAGCCGACCGTCGGTCCGGTCCGTAGCGTCCCCGCCGTGATCTGTGTGGAACTCTCCTTCACCGCCGACCCGGCCCGCCTGGCGGCGCGCCCCGACCACCGGCAACGCCTGCGCGCCTGGCACGACCAGGGCGTGTTGCTCCTCGCCGGCCCCTGGGACGACGACTCCGGCGCACTGCTGGTCTTCGCCGCCGAGGCCGCGACGGTGCGCCGGCTGATGGCCGAGGACCCGTACTTCACCACCCCGGGCGTCCGCGTCGTGTCGCTGCGCGCCTGGCGCCCGGTGGTGGGCTCGGACCGGCCGGGCACGCTCTGACCCACGGCAGCGGCGCGCCGCCGTGGGCGGGGCCGCCGCATCAGCCGGTACGGGTCACAGCCCGGCCGCCGCGTCGTACCGGCGACGCAGGTCGGCCATCTCCCCGGGCTCGAGCGCCTCCTTCTGCGCCAGGTCGGCGTACTTCGCCGGGAACATCTGCCGCAGCCGGTCGATGAAGATGACGTCCTCGGTCGCCTCGACCACCTGGATGCCGGGTGGGTTGGTGGAGCGGTCCATGATGACCGGACCGGCCAGCTTGACCGCCCAGTCCCAGGTGCGCTTCTCCTCGGCCACCCCGCAGAGGTGGAAGCCGTAGACGGTCCGGACGTCGGCGATCGAGGTCACCTCGGCCGGCTCGAAGCCGTACACGTGGACTCCGCAGACCACCGCCGGTGGCGTCTCCTGCCCGTCGGCCGCCTGCTGGGGCGCGTGGCCGGCGTGGTTGTGCTGCCCCGGGTCCGCCTGTTCCAGCGTGGCGCGCATCCAGGTCATGAGCTGCCCGCGCAGGTCCGTCGGCTTCGTGTCCGTCTCGGCGGCGCTGACCAGTGCCACCGCGGTGGCCGAGACGGTCAGCACGATCACCGCCACCCATACGAAGCGGTTCCGGTACCACCCCGCCACACTCTGTCGGGAAATCATGACTGCTTCTCACCTCGTCGCCGGTTCTGGTGCGTCGGCAGATCGCGTCGGACGCCCCCGACATCTCCGGCCGCGACGCCTCGCGGACTCGTACCGGGGGACACACGTTCGGCGGGGACACCTACCCGGAGATGTGCCCGTCGTCGTGGTGATGGCCTGGCGATGCGGCGCGCGACCGTCTGCCGATGCGGCGCGCTGCCGACATAGCGCTGCTCCCGTGCGCTGGCCGTTCCCAGCGCGTTTGCCCCCGCGCTGCGGCGATATGAGCCATTCCAGCACGCCCGGACCCGGTCCGGCAACATCGACCGTCACCGAGGTCCGACCATGCCCCGGGTCCCGCCCCGGTCAAGGTGCCGAGTTCGGCTACCGGCCGTTGCCGCGCGGGACCGGGTGACCGAAGGCCAGGGCCAGGAACGGCCGCGCCGCCAGGCCGTCCCACCCGCCGGACGACGTCGCCGCGTGCGGGTTGCGGAACAGGTGACCACCGAGGCCCGACCGCATCGCCAGCAGGTACGCCGCGTGCAGGCTGGCACCGGTCCGCAACAGCAGGTCGAGGTGGTCGTCGATGTCCGGCCCGGTTCGCGCGGCGCCCCGGATCCACACCGGCGCCACCACGCACGGTGCGGTGGCCGAGGCACTGGAGGCCAGCGCGGCCATCGCCTCGGCCGCCGGCAGCCCCGCCAGCGGGACCAACTCGCCGTCGCGGTATTCGTGGACGCCCGGAGCGGTGTCGCCGACCGCGCGGGCGAACACCAGCCAGCGTGCGGTGTGGACGTCGTCCGGTGTGACCGGCAGCCCGGCGTCGGCCCCCGCCTGGCAGACCCGCAGCACGTCGGGACGGGGCAGGGGATCGGTGACGAAACGAAGGACCGGCTGTCGGGTCCGCAGGAGGTGCTCCAGGTCCTCGGTACGTGGCCGGGGCGGCAGGGTCCTGCTCATCGTCACCTCCGCAGGGATCGAGACGCGGATCCGCCGGCACCGGTCGGAGCGTGGCACGGGCGAGGCGTTCCGGTCCGGACCGTCGGCCATCCCGACGCCGACGGGTCCCGGACCAGAACGCTTGCTGGTGTGTCCAGAGGCACCCCGTGGACGCTTCTGGACCCACCGATTGAAAGATCGTTGATTCGGCGGCCGATGGTACGGTTTCCGGCGTATCCGTCGCGCACAATTGGCGTACAAACGAATTGTGCGCGACTACCGTCGATCGGTCGGTCCGGCTGTGCGGCGACGCGGTTCGGATGGGGTGCGGTCCAATGGCTCAGGCCGTCGGCTGAGGTGACTGATGCTTCTCCGGTTCGACCTTCTCGGCCCGTTGTCGGTGTCCCGGGACGGGCATCCCGTCGACCTCGGCTCGGTCAAACAACGGCTGCTGCTGGCCCTGCTGCTGACCCGCCCCGGCGAGGCCGTGTCCGCCGACGAGTTGGTCACCGTGCTCTGGGGCGACCAGCCGCCGGCCTCCGCAGGTGCGAACATCCGCACCTATGTGCGCGGGCTGCGGCAGGCGATCGACTGCGACGGCCGGATCGTCACCACCACCGGGGGCTACCTGCTGCGGGTGGAGCCGGACGAGCGCGACCTGGACCGCTTCGACGCCGCCGCGGCACGCGGGCGCACCGCCGCGACCTGCGGTGATCCGGTACGCGCCGAGGCCGAACTGGCGCAGGCGCTGGCGCTGTGGCGCGGCCCCGTCCTGGCCGGGCTGCCGCTGCCCCGGGCGCTGTCGCGCTGGGTGGGGCAGGTGGCCGAGCGGCGCCTGCTGGCCGAGGAGGACCACGCCGGCACCCAACTCGCGCTCGGTGCGGCGGCGCAGGTGATCCCGCGACTGCGGGCCCTGCTCGAACGGCATCCGTTGCGGCAGCGCGCCTGGGCGCACCTGATGACGGGCCTCTATCACAGCGGGGACGCGGCCGGGGCCACGGCGGCCTTCCGGCAGGCCCGGCAGGTGCTCGCCGAGGAGACCGGGATGGACCCGGGGCCCGAGCTGACCCGCCTGTACGACGACATCCTGCACCACCGCTGCCCGCCGCCCGGCCCGCCGCCGCCTGCCGAACCCGCGCCCGTCGCCGGTACCCGCCCGGCGCAGTTGCCGCTCACCACGCCGGACTTCGTCGGCCGGCGGGAGCAACTCGCCCGCCTCGACGCGGTCGTCGGGCACCCGGCCGGCGGACCGACCTCCGTGGTCGTCACGGTGGTGTGCGGGATGGCCGGCGTCGGCAAGACCACCCTGGCGCTGCACTGGGCGCACCGGGTCGCCGACCGTTTCCCCGACGGGCAGCTCTACGTCAACCTGCGCGGCTACGACGAGGGCGAGACGGTCTCCCCGGCCGACGCCCTGCTCGGCTTCCTGGAGGCGCTGGACGTACCGCTGGCCCGCATACCCAGCAGCCAGCACGCCCGCACCGGGCTGTACCGCAGCCTGCTGGCCGACCGCGAGATGCTCATCGTGCTGGACAACGCCCGCGACGCCGACCAGGTGCGCCCGCTCCTGCCGGGCGCGGGCCGCTGCGCCGTCGTGGTGACCAGTCGGGACCAGCTCAGCACGCTGGTCGCCGCCGAGGGCGCCCGACTGCTGACCCTCGACGTGCTGACCGACACCGAGTCGACGCACCTGCTGCGCAGCCGGGTCGACGGCAGCCGCCTGGACGCCGAGCCGGCCGCCGTGGCCGAGATGATCGAGGCAGCCGGCCGGCTGCCGCTCGCGCTTTCCATCGTGGCGGCCCGGGTGGCCACCCGACCGACGTTCCCGCTGGAGGCGGTCGTCGCCGAGCTGCGGGCGCCGGAGACCCGGCTCGCGATGCTCGCCGAGGGTGACGTCCGGCGGGTGTTCTCCTGGTCGTACGAGGCGTTGAGTCCGGACGCGGCACGCCTGTTCCGCCTGCTCGGCCTGCACCCGGGGCCGGAACTGAGCGGCTCCGCCGCCGCCGCGCTGCTCGGCTGGCCGCGTGTCGCGGTCGCCCCGGTGCTCACCGAGCTGACCCGGCTGCACCTGCTGACCGAGCACCGCCCCGACCGGTACGCCTTCCACGACCTGCTGCGCTCGTACGCCGCCGAGCTGGCCCAGGCGGACGAGCCGGTCGACCAGCGGTGGGCCGCCCACCGCCGGCTGTACGACCACTACCTGCACAGCGCCGAACCGGCCGGTCGCCTGGTGCAGCCGCAGTGGCCGCCGGTGACCGCGCTCCCGGCGCTGCCCGGCAACGTCCGCGTGCCGATGGTCGACCAGGACGCCGCGCTGGCCTGGTTCACCGCCGAACGGCACGTGCTGCTCCGGGTGATCCGGCAGGCCACCGCCACCGGCTTCGACGCGTACGCGTGGCGTTTGGCCTGGGCGTTGACCACCTTCCTCGCGCCGGGTGGGCTCTGGCAGGACCAGTCGACCGCCCAGGAGGCCGCGCTGGAGTCGGCGGAACGTCTCGGTGACCTGGAGGCGCAGGCCACCGCCAACCGCCTGCTCGGCCGGGCCGCCTACCGCCTGGGCGAGTACGACACCGCGGGCGAGCGCCTCCAGCGGGCGATCACGCTCTACGAGAAGCTCGGCGACCAGGACGGCCTGGCGCAGACGCTGCACAACTACACCGAGCACTGCTTCGTGCTCGGCCGACGGGACGAGGCGTTGACGCACGCCCACGAGGCGTTGCGGCTCTACCGGCTCGGCGGTAACCGGGCGGGCGAGGGGCGGGCGCTGAACGCGATCGGCTACCTCCACGCCGTGCTGGGCAACCACCGGCAGGCGATCGCGGACTGCACCGAGGCGCTCGCCCAGCAACGGCTGATCGACGACCGCAACGGACAGGCGGCGACGCTGGACAGCCTGGGCTTCGCCTACCACGGACTGGGGGAGTACCAGTCGGCGGTGAGCTGCTACGAGCAGTCCATCGAGTTGTTCCGCGACTCCGCCGACCGCTACCACCAGGCGGAGACCCTCACCCGCCTCGGCGACACCTGCGTCGCCATGGACGACCTCGACGGTGCGGTGGCGGCCTGGCGACTGGCCGCCGCCATCTTCGACGACCTGGGCGACCCGGCCGCCGAGGGTGCCCGCCGCCGACTCGCCGAGGTAGGACGCTCCGGCTAGGCGGCACCCGCCGGTCGGCCGAGGAAGCGGTGCAGGGCCTCGGTCAGCCCGACCGGGTTCTCCTCGGCCACGTGGTGACCGGACTCGATCGGGTGCCCGCGCAGGTCGTCGGCCCAGGGACGCCACACGGCGAGCGGGTCGCCGTACAGGTCGGCCAGGTCGTCGCGGGTCGTCCAGAGCAGCAGCGTGGGGCAGCGGACGGTACGCCCCGCGCGCCGGTCGGCCTCCTCGTGCGCGCGGTCGACGCCGAGGCCGGCCCGGTAGTCCTCCAGCATCGCCCGGATCGTGGCCGGGTCGTGGACGGCCCGCCGGAACTCCCGGTGGTTCTCGGCGCCCATGCTCTCCGGCCGGGCCTTGTCGCCGTACCAGGCGTCGGGGTCGGCGCCGATGACGCGTTCCGGGGTGTCCGGCTGGGCGAAGAAGAACCAGTGGTACCACCGCCGGGCGAAGGTCGCGTCGCAGCGGGCGAGGGCCTCGCTGATCGGTACGCCGTCGACGACCACCAGCCGGTCGACCGCGTCGGGGTGGTCCAGGGCCAGGCGGAGCGCCACGTAGCAGCCCCGGTCGTGGCCCACGGCGGCGAACGTCGGATGGCCCAGCGCCCGCATCAACCGGACCATGTCCCCGGCGACCGCGCGTTTGGACTGCTGGGAGTGGTCGGGCCGGATCGGTGCCGTGCCGGACTGTCCGTAGCCGCGCATGTCCGGGCAGACGACGGTGTACCCGAGGTCTACCAGGCGCGGGGCCACCCGGTGCCAGGTCGCCCCGGTCCGGGGGTGCCCGTGGACCAGCAGGACCGGCGGCCCGTGCCCGCCGTGCCGTACCCGCAACTCCACGTCCCCGACGTCGATCCGTTCGTCGGTGAATCCCTCGAACATGCGCGACATGTACCCCGATCGTCGCCCGGTCAACAGCGACGCGACCCGGGGTCGGCGGAAGCCCTGCCGTACTAGCTATGCACGCTGGTGCTGGTCCGGATCCGCCACGTCGATGCCTTCGTGGACCGTCACGGGTGGGCCGCGAGCGGCAGCGGAGCACGGCGTCAGGCACCGGTGGTCACGGTGCACGACGCGGCGTCGCACGCGATGTGCTGGATCGGCTCGGCGCTCGGTGGCGGCCGGACCCGGTGAGCGCCCGTCGGTGCCGGTCGTCGTCCGGAAGGCCACTGGAAGTTCCGATGGCAGAGGTCGGGCGTGTCCGGGGCGACACCGATAGTTGCGGTGGTTGTCGTCCGAGGTGACGCGCTCACAACGCGGTTGAACAGGATCAACATCGCGAGGGTCGGCTGCTCCGGCCCGCCGGAGATGTCGGGAGTGTTTCCGGAAGTTGTTGACGTGTCCAGGGAAATCGGCCAATACTGATGGCCATCGACGCAGCTCGATCGTCGTCGACTCGCCACCAGTTCCGCCGGTCACCGTGCGGCACGACCGGTACCCCACCACCACCGAATGCGCTACACGCCGACCGTCGACGGCGGTCGCCCGGGCCGCCGAGCGGCGGTCGGCGCGTAGTGCACTGCTGGCCTCCGGCCAGCCGTCCCGAGGAGGAAGCATGCCCGACGGCCTCGTGCAACCGAGACGCCGCAGACGCCTCCGGTCGCTCATCGGCGCGGCCTGTGCCGTGGCGCTGATCACGACCGGAACCGTGGCGGTCGCCACAGGCCCCGCCCACGCCCAGACCGTGACGTCCAACCAGGAGGGGAACCACAACGGGTACTTCTTCTCCTTCTGGAAGGACAGCGGCAACGTCTCCATGACGATGGGGAACGGCGGCCAGTACAGCACCCAGTGGAGCAACGTCAACAACTTCGTCGCCGGTAAGGGCTGGAACCCGGGTACGCGGCGCAACGTGACCTACTCGGGCACCTTCAGCCCGAACGGCAACTCGTACCTGACCCTGTACGGCTGGACCCGCAGCCCGTTGGTCGAGTACTACATCGTGGACAGTTGGGGCAGCTGGCGTCCGCCGGGCGCCAACTCCATGGGCACGATCAACACCGACGGCGGTACGTACGACATCTATCGCACCCAGCGGGTCAACCAGCCGTCGATCGACGGCACGCAGACCTTCTACCAGTACTGGAGCGTCCGGACGTCGAAGCGGGTGGGCGGCACCATCACCACCGGCAACCACTTCGACGCGTGGGCCAGCCGGGGCATGAACCTGGGCAACCACTACTACCAGATCATGGCCACCGAGGGGTACCAGAGCAGCGGTAGCTCCAACATCACGGTGAACAGTGGGGGCACCACCAACCCCACCACCCCGCCGCCCGGCAGCGGCGGCTGCTCGGTCAGCGTGAGTCGGGCCGACGAGTGGAGCGACCGGTTCAACGTGAACTTCTCGGTCAGCGGCAGCAACAACTGGACCGTCTCCATCCGCACCAACGGCAGCCAGAGCCTGCAGAACAGCTGGAACGCCTCGGTCAGCGGCTCCAGTGGCACGCTCACCGCCCGGCCGAACGGCAACGGCAACAACTTCGGCATCACGCTCTACAAGAACGGCAACAACACCACGCCGACCGCGAGTTGCTCCGCGAGCTGACGTGATCGATCGGGACGGGGTGTCGGCTGACCGCCGGCACCCCGTTCGCCGTCCCGTCCCGCCGTCCGTCCACTGCGGAGCGGTACGACTTTCGACATACGACCCGATCATGCCGATGGCCGACGCGACGGGTCGCGGCCGTGCGACACCCTTGTCGGCATGACGAGTTCGACCACCGGTCTGCCACCCACCCACGACCACCACCCGGCCCCTTCGCCGCCGGCGCAGCCGTGGCAGGCCGCACCGGGGCGGCTGCGGACCGCGCCGGCCGGTACCCCGTACCACCGGCTCGCCCGCACCTCCGCGCACCGCTGGTGGCGCCCGCTGGTCGGCACCCTGCTGGTGCTGGTGGCCGGGCTCGTGCTGACCCTCGTGGTCATCGCGCCGTACCTGGTGGCGGCCGAGCTGACCGGGCAGCCGGCCGACGCGGACGGTCTCGCCTCCTTCGGGCCGCTGGCCGAGATGGCGTTGTCGCTGGTGTCGCTGGCGGTGCTGATCCCGGTCGTGCTGCTGGCCGCGTGGTGGGTGCAGGCCCGTCCGGCCGGCTCGGTCTCCTCGGTGACCGGTCGGCTGCGGTGGCGCTGGCTGGGCCTCTGTCTGCTGCTGTCGGTGCCGGCGGTCACGTTGATGCTGGGTGGACTGGTCGGGCTGCTGGTGGCCACCGGTGACTGGACCGACGCCGACACCGCCGAGATCGGCTGGGTCGGGCTGCGCACCTTCGCGATCAGCGCGGTGGTCCTGCTGTCGCTGGTGCCGTTCCAGGCCGCCGCCGAGGAGTACGTCTGCCGGGGCTGGCTGCTCCAGGCGGTCGGCGCGTACGTGCGCAGCCCGTGGATCGCGATCGTGCCGCAGGCGCTGGTCTTCGCCGCGGCGCACGGTTGGGGCACCCGCTGGGGTTTCGCCGACCTGGTGCTGTTCGGCGTGGTGACGGGCTGGTTGACGGTCCGCACCGGTGGACTGGAGGCGGCCATCGGCCTGCACGTGGTCAACAACGCCATCGCTCTGGTGATGGCGGCGGCCCTCGGCGGGCTGGACAGTGACACCACTGCGGCGGACGCGCCCTGGCAGGCGCTGGCCGTGAACCTGTTCGTGGTGGTGGGCTACGCCGTGGTGGTGGACCGGCTGGCCGCCCGTCGGCGGGTGGCGGTGACCGTGCCCGCCTGACCGTCGCGCCGCACGCCGGGTGTCCACCGAATCCGCGCGGTGGACACCCGGCGTCGATTCGTCGGCCGGGCTGCGTCAAGTTTCCTCAGGTCAGGGGCTTGACCACGTGATCGTTCGGCCCTATGTTCAGTGATGTCCACAGACTAATGCGGACATCACTGAACAAGCGACGAGGAGCAGGCGTGGCGACGACCCAGGAACTGAACCCCGCCGCCCTCAGGGCACTCACCCGACAGGTCTCGCCCGCCGAGGCCGAGGCGCTGCACGAGCAGATCTCACAACTCATGCGGCAGCGCATCGAGTCGGGGGAGTGGCCGGAACACCTGAAGCTCCCCGCCGAACCCGAGTTGGCCGCCGCGCTGAACGTATCCCGGGGCACGGTCCGCCGGGCCATCCGTACGCTGATCGAGGCCGGCCTGCTCAAGCAGACCCGGGGCAAGGGCACCTTCGTCCGGGGACAGATGCTGGAGCAGGAGTTCGCCCAGGAGCTGATCTCCACCGCGCAGAGCCTGGACCGCGAGGGCGTCGAGTACCACACGCAGGTGCTCTCCGCCCGCGTCGTGCAGGCCCCCTCGCACATCGCCGCCCACCTCGGCCTGCGTGCCGACGACCTCAGCGTGTTGGCCATCCGCCGGACCCGATCGGTCGGCGGCGAGGTGGTCTATCTGCTGGACAACTACCTGCCCACCGCCCTGTGTCCGGACCTGTCACCGCAGGTCCTCCAGGAACGGTCGCTGTTCGGCGTGCTCGAACACGACTACGGCGTGACCGTCGACTCGGTCCGGCGTACCTTCTCCGCGATACTTCCCGACGACGACGTCAGCACCGCGATGTCGCTGCGTCCCGGGGTCCCCGTCCTCTATCTCGAGCAGATCTCCTACCAGGCCAACGGAAACTCGGTCGAGTACTCCGACGTCTGGGTGCGCGGCGACCGCGTACGGATCTCCTCCTGGATCAAGCGGTAGGACGCCCCGTCCCACCACGTCCTTCCCCCTCCACACCCCACCCCCACTCGTGCCGACGGTGGTTCGCCACCGCCGTCGTCGCACGCTGCCCTGAGGAGACATCATGCGCAACGAGGCTCCCTTCCGGCTGTCCAGGCGCGGCCTGCTGACCGGCGTGCTCGGGATCGGTGGCGCCGTGGCGCTCGGCGCCTGCGCCGGCCGCGAGGGCGAGACCGGCACCGCGGACGCCGCAGCGGCCGGCGCTACCTTCGACGGCTCCGGCATGTCCTGGGACCGTTTCAAGGGCGAGACGCTCAACCTGCTGCTCTGCGAGCACTGGTGGACCTCCGCGGTCAGCAAGCGCTTCGCCGAGTTCGAGGCACTGACCGGTATGACGCTCAAGGCCAACACGCTCTCCGAGGACAGCTACTACCAGCAGGCCCTGGTGGCCCTCTCCTCCGGCGCCACCACCTACGACGCCCTGATGGTCGGCAACCTGCAGGCCGGGCAGTACATGAACGCGGGCTGGCTGGAACCGCTCGACGCGTACTTCGGTGGTGGCGACCTGGTCAACACCGGCTGGTTCGACCCGAACGACTTCTTCGAGCCGGCCCGCCGGGCCAGCAGCCTCAACGGTGAGCTGATGGCGTTGCCGCTCTCCGCCGAGGCCGGCGTGGTGATCTATCGCAAGGACCTGGCGTCGCAGGCCGGGATCACCGGCTTCCCCACCCAGGAGAGCCTGGTCGACGCCAGCGCGAAGCTCGCCGCGAGCATGGAGCGCCCGTTCGCCGGGCGCGGTCGACGTGGACTCGACATCGTCTGGACCTGGACGAACTACTTCCTCACCCAGGGCGGCGAGTTCTATGCCGGCAACACCCCGGCGGTGGACAGCCCCGAGGCGGTCGCGGCGACCGAACTGTACGTGCAGCAACTGCTCAACCGGTACGGCCCGAAGGGCGCGTCCAACATGAGCTGGCTGGAGGCCACCGGCTCGGTCAACGAGGGCCGGGCGGCTCTCTACACCGACGCCAGCGGACTGCTGTCGGTGGTGCTGGACAAGAGCAGCAGCCAGCACACCGACCAGATCGCGGTGTCCCGCTGGCCCGGCAGCGCGTCCGCCCCGGCCGCACCGAACTACTGGTACTGGATGGCCGGCATCCCGAAGGCGTCGCGCAAGAAGGAGCAGGCGGCGCTCTTCTACGCCTGGGCGATGAGCAAGGAGACCGCCACCGCGGTCAGCGCCGAGTCGGGCAGCCCGTCGGCCCGCGAGTCGGTCTGGTCGAACGAGGACTTCCTCTCCTTCTATCCGGGCGACATGTCGCAGGAGATCGTCGCCAACCTCCAGGCCGTACAGCCGGAGCGGGTGCCGTACGCCCGGCCGACCTTCCCGAGCGAGGCCGACGCGCTCTCCCTCGAACTGATCAAGGTGCTGGTGGACGGCAAGGACCCGAAGCGGGCCATGTCGGACGCGGCGGCGGCGATGGCCCGGGCCGGCCGATGACGTCCCGCCCCACTTCCGTGGACGACTGCCGGAGCAGTCCAGGCCGAACGAGGTTGTGATGTCCGCAGATCGAACAGCCGTGCTCGCGCGGCAGGCCGCCGACCCGACGCCGCCGACGCGTCCGGGCACCACCGGCGGCCCGCCGCGCCGCCCCCGCGAGGACCGGGGCCGGCGACTCTTCCTCGTCGGCATGCTCGCGCCGATGACGGTGCTGCTGCTCGCGTTCACCCTCTATCCGTTCGTGTCGGTGCTGGTCGGGTCGTTGCGACGCAACGACCTGACCCGCCCGGACGAGCAGGGGTTCGCCGGCCTGGCCAACTTCGCCGACGCGCTCTCCGAGCCCGGTCTGCTGCGGGCGGTGCTGCTCACCGTCGGCATGGTGCTGGTCGCGGTGGTCGCCGAGTTCGCCCTGGGTACGCTCGCCGCCTCGCTGCTCTGGCGGCCACTGCGCGGCAGCCGGCTCTACCTGGCCCTGCTGGTGCTGCCCTTCGGCGCCACCCCGGTGGCGGCGTACCTGTCCTGGCGGTTGATGCTCAACCCGGACGGTGGGCAGATCAACGCGACCCTGGGTGCGCTCGGGCTGCCCACACCGGGCTGGACGTCCGAGCCGATGCTGGCCGTGGTGGCCCTCGTGGTGGTCGACATCTGGCAGTGGGCGCCGTTCATCACGCTGGTCATGCTCGCCGGGCTCAAGTCGTTGCCGGACGAGACGTTCGAGGCGGGTGCCCTGGACGGCGCGAACGCCGTGCAGCGGCTGGTCCGCATCGCGCTGCCGATGCTCAAGCCGCTGGTGGCCTTCGTCGTGACGATCCGCGCGATCGACGCGATCCGCACCTTCGACTCGATCTGGATCATCACCGGGGGAGGGCCGGGCGCGGCGACCGAGACGCTCGTCGTGCGCATCTACCGGACCGCCTTCAACGACCTGCACATCGGCGAGGCGTCCGCGCTCGGCCTGCTGCTGCTCGTCGTCCTCTTCATCCTCGGCAAGCGGTTCGCCGCGCCCGCGCTGCAACGGTTGGAGCACTAGTGCACGAGACGCGCAAAGGCCGGGTCCTGCGGACCGTGGCGATCTGGGGCCTCATCCTCTGGTCGGTCCTGCCGTTCGCCTTCATGCTCCGCGTCGGCTTCGCCGCACCCAGCGACATCCGTGGCGGTGCGCCGGACTGGCTGGCCCCGCTCTACATGTTCAACTTCGTCGACCTGTTCGGCGACGCGGATTTCATGTCGGCGATCGGCCGCTCCGTCCTGGTCGCCGTGGTGTCCTCGGCGATCGCCATCGCCGCCGCCACCCCGGCCGCGTACGCCTGCGCCCGGATGAAGTTCCGGGGCCGCGCCGACTTCGAGTTTTGGGTGCTGTCCACCCGGATGCTCCCCGCGGTCGTCGTGGTCATCCCGTACTTCGTGCTGTTCCGCCAGCTCGGCGGCATCGACACGGTGTGGGCGCTGACCGTGATGCACACGGTGGTCAACCTCGCGGTGACGTTCTTCCTGCTGCGCAGCTTCTTCGCCGACCTACCGGCGGCGGTCTTCGAGGCCGCCGACCTGGACGGCTGCTCGGAGACCCGGAAGTTCGTCAGCGTGGCGTGGCCGATGGTGCGCAACGGCGTCGCCGCGGCGGCGGTGCTGAACTTCATCTTCTCCTGGAACGAGTTCGTCTTCGCGCTGACCCTGGCCAGCGGCGAGGCGAAGACGGTCTCGGTGGCGATGCTCGGGTTCATGCAGTTCCAGTCGGTGGCGATCGGTCCGATGATGGCCGCCGGGACGCTGGCCGTGCTGCCCGTGGCCGTCGTGCTCTTCGTGTCGCAGAAGCAACTCGTCACCGGCATGAGCTTCGGGGCGGTGAAGGGATGACCGACGTCGTGTGTGTGGTGGACGCCGGCACCACCGGGATCCGCTGCGCCCTGGTCGACGAGCGGGGCGAGGTGCACGGTCAGCACAGCCGGGAACTGGCCGTCGACCATCCGCAGCCGGGCCGGGCGGAGCAGTCCCTGCCGGCGATCTGGGAGGTGACCGTAGGGGAGCTGCGCGCCGTGCGGGCCATGGCCGACCAGGCCGGGCACCGGGTGGTCGCGCTGACGCTGGCCACCCAGCGCGCCTCCGTCGCCGGCCTCGACGCCGACCTGCGGCCGGTGACCCCGCTGGTGCTCTGGATGGACCAGCGGGGCGCCAGCGAGCTGGACGCCCTGCGGGCGGCCGTCGACCCGGACACCTACAGCCGGGTGTCGGGCATGCCGTTGAGCACCATGCCGGCCCTGGCCACCCTGGTCTGGCTCCGGGCACACGCCCCCGAGGCGTACGCCGCGTCGGCCGTCTTCGTCGGCGTCCAGGAGTGGCTGCTGACGCGGTTGACCGGCGGCCGACCGCAGGTCGACCGCAGTTGCGCCTCCTGGTACGGCCTGCTCGACCTGCACGCCGGACGGTGGAGCGAGGACCTGCTGGCCGCCTTCGACCTCGACGGCGACCGCCTGCCCGAGCTGCGCGCGGCCACCGACGTCGCCGGTGCCCTGGGCGACGAGATCGCCGAGGAGACCGGCCTGCCGCGTGGGCTGCCCGTCTACGTCGGCGGCGGCGACCAACAGTGCTCGGCGGCCGGTGGCGGCGGAGTCCGTCCCGGCGCCGCCACCGTCAACCTCGGCACCTCGGCGACGATGGTCTTCCCGGCCGCCGTCGGCGACGTCGCCGACCCCGCCGGGTTCGTCCGCGCCGCCCACGTCGTCGAGGGCTGCGTCTCGGTCGAGGGCACCATCCCGGCCTGCGGGTCGGCCCTGCGCTGGCTGCGGGAACTGCTGCGCTACGGCGACGACGACCCGGCGTACGAGCGGATGTCGGCCGACGCCCGGCAGGTCGAACCCGGCGCGCGCGGCCTGCTCTTCGCGCCCACCATGGCCGGCGTCGGCACCCCGCACTGGACGGCGGCCGGCGGCCGGATCGACGGCCTCGACTTCACCCACGGACCGGGCGCCCTCGTCCGGGCCACCATGGAGGGCATCGCCCTCCAGGTCCGTGACGTGCTGCGACACCTGCCGCCGGAGCTGGCCGGACCGACGTTGACCGCGATCGGCGGCGGTGCCCGCTCGGACGTCTTCGGCCAGATCCTGGCCGACGTCACCGGCCGCGCCATCGAGGTACCGACGGGCGACCCGCAGGCTGCACCGCTGCGCGGTGCCGCCCTCACCGCCTGGGTGGGCCTCGGCCGGTACCCGGACCTGGCGCACGCCGCCGGGTCCCGGCCCGCCGCCCGCCGCCACCTGCCCGATCCCACCACCGTCCCTGTCTACGACGCCCTGTACCGCCGGTACCTCGACCTGGCGGACCTGGCGTGACACGCGACATCCGAGGAGAACGCGAGATGGAAGCCCACCCCACGGAAGAACCGTCGATGCGGGCACTGATGCTGACCGGCGACCGCACCTCGGTCGTACGCAGTGTGCCGCGCCCGGTGCCGGCCCACGACGAGGTGCTGGTACGCGTGACGTCGTCGGCGGTCTGCGGCAGCGACCTGCCGCACTACCGCAAGCCGGCGGCGGAACTCGACAACCGCCTGCACACGGTGCCCGGCCACGAGGCGGTGGGCGTGATCGCCACGGCCGCCGCCTCCGGCGCCGGACCGGCCGAGGGCACCCGGGTCATCGTCTACCAGCACTCCGGCTGCGACGAGTGCGTCTTCTGCCGCAGCGGCGAACCGATGTTCTGCGCCGACCGCCGGACGCTCGGCAACCACCGGGGCGGCGCCGACGCGGAGTACGTCACCGCTCCGGCGACCGGCGTCCTGCCGGTGCCCGACGACGTCGGCGACGGGCTGGCGACGCTGATCGCCTGCAACTTCGGCACCGCGTACTCGGCGGTCCGCAAGTCCGGCGTCGGCGTCGGCGACCGGGTCGCCGTGTTCGGCCTCGGGCCGGTCGGCTGCAGCGTGGTGGCCCTCGCGGTGGCCGCCGGGGCCGAGGTCTACGCCCTCGACCCCATCGAGGGGCGGCGGGACCTGGCCAAGACGCTCGGGGCGGTGGTCGTCGACCCGCGCGGGCAGGACCCGGTCGCCACCGTCGCGGCGGTCACCGAGGGCCGTGGGCCGGAGATCGTCTTCGAGTGTTCGGCGAACCCGGCCGCGCAGGCGCAGGTGATGAAGCTGGCCCGGCCGCACGGCACGGTGGTGCTGCTGGGCGCGAACAACAGCATGGAGATCGACCCCGGCGTGGACGTGATCCGCAAGGAGTTGCGGGTGCTCGGTAGCTGGGTCTTCACCCAGCCGGAGTTCCCGGCCGTGCTCCGGGCCGCCCGTGGCCTGCCCGCGCTCGCGCACCTGCTCGCCCCGCCCTTCCCCGCCGACCAGGCGGCCGAGGCGCTGGCCGCGGCCGACGCCGGCCACGTCGGGAAGGTGTTGATCGACTGGTCGTGACCCGACCGAGCGGTGTGCCGCTCCCGTTCACCCGGTCCTTGACCATCCCCAGATCCGCCACTGCGGCGGCCGAGGCGCGCGACGCCGGCCGCCGGGTGCCGCACGTCCGCACAAAGGAGATTCCCGCCATGACGTCCGCCACGACGGCCCTGCCGGCCGACCTGACCCCGGCCGCCCTCGCGCCGTACATCCAGCACACCCTGATCGAGGTGGGCACCACCCGGGACCGCATGATCAAGCACGCCGAGGAGGCGCTCGCGCACGGCTTCAACGCGGCGATGGTGCCGGGTTCCTGGGTGCCGGTCGTCGCCGAGGTGCTGCGCGGCACCGACGTGCAGGTGGCCTCCGCCCTGGACTTCCCGACCGTCGGCGTGACCACCAGCGCCGGCAAGGCGTTCGAGGCGGAGAGCCTGGTCCGCGCCGGTGCCGCCCAGATCGACATCGGCGTGCAGGTCGGCTGGCTCAAGAGCGGCATGTACGACGAGTTCCGCGAGGACATCGCCGGTGTCGTCCGCGCCTCCGGCGTGCCGATCAAGGTGATGCTCGAACTGCCGCTGCTGACCGCCGCCGAGCGGGAGACCGCCGTCGAACTCTCCATCGAGGCCGGTGCGGCGTACCTGAAGAACGCCAGCAGCGGCACTGTCGAGGTCGCCAACCCGGAAAGCATCGGCTACCTGGTGTCCCGGGCCGCCGGCCGGAGCCGGGTCAAGGCGTCCGGCAGCATCAAGTCCTACCCGCAGGCCGTCGCGTTGCTGCGGGCCGGCGCCGAACTGCTCGGCACCAGCGCCGGCATCGCGATCGTCACGGACACCGCCACCGCCACGACGGTCAGCTACTGACCCGCCGGTGACGACGTGACCGCCCGGGCGTGGGTCGGCGAGAGGCACCCTCGCACCCGCGTCCGGGCCCGTCGTGTGTCGTCACGCCTCGTCGACGGGGTCCCGGCGCCGCAGCAGGTACGTGTCCATGATCCAGCCCTTGCGACCGCGGGCCGCCCGCCGGGTCGCCACGATCCGATCGGCCACCTCCGACAGCCGTCCCGCGACGAGGATCTCGTCGGCGGTGCCCAGGTAGGCGCCCCAGAAGATGTCGAGGTCCTCGTCCAGGTAGTGGGTGAAGGAGCAGTTCGCGTCCAGCATCACCACGATGTCGTCGACGTCTGCGGGCAACCGCTCGGCCAGCCGACGGCCGGTGGTGACCAGGAACGCCCGACCCACCCGGTTGAGCCCGATGCGGTGCCGTGCGGCCAGCGTCGCCACGCTGCTGACCCCCGGGATCACCGTGTGCTCCAGCGCGACCCGCCCGCGCGCCTGGATCTCCTCCACCACCGCCAGGGTGCTGTCATAGAGAGCCGGGTCGCCCCAGACCAGGAACGCGCCGCAGCCCCCGTCGGGCAGGTGCGCGGCGACGGCCTCCTCCAGCAGGTCGGCGCGGTGCCGCCGCCACTGGTCCACCGCCGTGACGTACCCGTCTGCGGTCCGGTCCCGGTCCGGGTCGCGCACCTCGACCACCCGGTGCTCGGGCCGGGCGAAACGGGCCAGCAACTCCTGCCGCAACGCGATCAGGTCGTGCTTCTCCGCACCCTTGTCCAGCAGGAAGAACACGTCGGCCCGGCGCATCGCCTCGGCTGCGGCCAGGGTGAGCTGACCCGGGTCGCCCGCCCCGATGCCGATCACCAGGATCGTCCGCACCGTGCTCACCCCGCTCATCCCGCCGACCCGGTCGGACGCTTGGCGCTGCGGTCCCGGCCGGGGGAGTAGAGGTAACTGTCCGGAAAGGAGTCGGCGGCCAGCGCGGCACCGACGATGATCACCGCGGTCCGGCGGATGCCGTGCGCCTCCACCTGGTCGGCGATGTCGGCCAGGGTGCCGCGCAGCACGACCTCGTCGGGTCGGCTGGCGTTGGCCACCACGGCCACCGGGCAGTCCGACCCGTAGTGCCCGACCAGTTCCCCGGCGATCTGCCGGGTCCGCGCCACCGCCAGGTGCAGCACCAGCGTGGCGCGGCTGCGGCCCAGCTCGGCCAGGGTCTCCCCGGGCGGCATCGGCGTCGACCGGGCCTGGGTGCGGGTGAGGATCACCGTCTGCCCGACGGTCGGCACGGTCAGCTCCCGGCGCAACGTGGCCGCCGCCGCCGCGTACGACGGCACGCCCGGCACGATCTCGTACGGCACCCCGGCCGCGTCCAGCCGCCGGGTCTGCTCGGCGACCGCGCTGAACACGGCCGGGTCACCGGAGCAGAGGCGGGCCACGTCGTGCCCGTCGCGGTGCGCCTCGACCATCGCCGCGACGATCTCGTCCAACGTCAGCTCGGCGGTGTCCACCAGCCGCGCGTCGGGCGGACAGGTGGCGAGGAGGTCGGCGGGTACCAGGCTGCCGGCGTACAGGCAGACCTGGGCGCGGGCCAGGACGCGCTGCCCGCGTACGGTGATCAGGTCGGCGGCGCCCGGTCCGGCGCCGATGAAGTGCACTGTCATGGCTTGCTCACCGCCCACTGCACCAGCGCGCGGGCGGGTTTCCACCCGGTGAAACCGCCCAGCGGCTCGGCGCGTTCGATCGACAACCGGGTCAGGTCCCCACCGTGCCGGGCCATCTGGTCGGTGAGTTCGCGTTCGCCCTCCAGGGTGACCGCGTGGGCGACGAGTCGCCCGCCGGGCCGCAGCGCGTCCCAGGCCACGTCGAAGACCCCCGGCGCGGTCAGCCCGCCGCCGACGAACACCGCGTCGGGTGCGGGCAGGTCGGCGAGGGCCTGCGGCGCCCGGCCCCGGACCACCCGCAACCGGGGTACGCCCAGATCGCGCGCGTTGGCGACGATCCGGTCGGCGCGGTCGTCGCGGCTCTCCACCGCCACCGCCGACGTGCTGGGGTCGCTGCGCAACCACTCGACGGCCACGCTGCCGCTGCCGGCGCCGACGTCCCAGAGCAGGTCGTCGCAGGTGGGACCGAGACGGGACAGAGCCAAGGCGCGAGCCTCTCGTTTGGTCAGGGCACCGTCGTGTGCGAAGGCGTCGTCGGGCAGACCGGGCACGGTGGACAGCACCCGGGTGCCGGGCGCGGCGGCGACCCGCACCGCGACCACGTTCAGCGGTGCGCCGGGTGGGGCGGACCACTGCCCGGCCCGGCCGTCGACGCGCTGCTCCGTGTCGGCGTCGAGCGCGGCCAGCACGGTCAGCTCGCTGTCGGCGTACCCGGCGTCGGTGAGCAGCCGGGCCAGCGCGGCGGGGGTGGCGGCGTCGGTGCTGAGCACCAGCAGCAGTCGGCCCGGGGCGAGGTCGCGGCGGACCTCGTCCAGGTCACGGCCGACCGCGCTGCGGACGGTGACCCGCTCCACCGGCCAGCCCATCCGCGCGCACGCCAACACGATCGAGGAGGGATGGCTGACCACGCGCACCCGGTCGGCGCCGAGCAGCCGGACCAGGTGCGTGCCGATGCCGAACCACATCGGGTCGCCGCTGGCCAGTACGCAGATCCGCCGGTCGGCGTGCGTCGCGAGCAGGTCGGGCAGGGCCGGCAGCAGCGGCGTCGGCCAGGCGACCCGCTGCGCCGACACGCTGTCCGGCAGCAGGTCCAGGTGCCGCCGGCCGCCCAGCACGACCTCTGCCTGCCGCACCGCGTCGCGTCCACGCTCGCCGAGCCCCGCCCAGCCGTCCGCGCCGACGCCGACCACGGCGACCGGGGATGTCATGGACCTCACGCGGCGCAACGGTAGTCCAGCAATCCGCGACCCTGCCGCCCCGGGGGGTCGGTGTGACATCATCGGCGACGACGGCGCGGTGGGGAACACCGGTGAGTCGGCCCGAGTCGGGTCGGCGAATCCGGGGCGGTCCCGCCACTGTGACCGGTCCGGCCCCGCGCCGGCCACCGGAAGCCAGACACTCGCTGCGTCGTGCCACGTCGGCCGCTGCGTCGGCGTGGTCGGTGACCGGCCGTGGGCGAGGACCCACGCGAGGTGAAAGGTGTGGCCGTGCGGTCGTACCCCTTCTCCGCCGTCGTCGGCATGGACGACATGGCGTTGGCGCTGAACCTGTGCGCGGTCTCCCCGGCGATCGGCGGTGTGCTGGTCCGAGGCGAGAAGGGCACCGCGAAGTCGACCGCCGTGCGGGCCCTGACCGCGTTCCTGCCCCCGGTCGAGGTGGTCACCGACTGCCGCTTCTCCTGCGACCCGGCGGCACCGGACCCGGACTGCCCGGACGGGCCGCACCCGGCCGACCCACCGGCCCGTACGCGTCCGGCCCGGCTGGTGGAGTTGCCGGTCGGCGCCGGTGAGGACCGCCTCCTCGGCGCGCTGCACCTGGAACGGGCGCTGCGCGAGGGCGTCACCGCGTACGACCCGGGCCTGCTCGCCGCCGCCCATCGTGGCCTGCTCTACGTCGACGAGGTCAACCTGCTGCACGACCACCTGGTGGACGTGCTGCTCGACGCGGCGGCGATGGGCCGCGCCACGGTGGAGCGCGACGGCGTCTCGGTCACCCACGCGGCCCGGTTCGTGCTGGTGGGCACCATGAACCCCGAGGAGGGGGAACTGCGCCCGCAGTTGCTGGACCGCTTCGGCCTGACCGTCGAGGTCGCCGCCAGCCGGGACCCGCAGGTGCGCGCCGAGGTGATGCGCCGACGACTGGCGTACGAGGCCGACCCGGACGGTTTCGCCGCCCGGTACGCCGATGCCGACGCGGCGCTGGGCGCACAGGTCGCCCGGGCCCGCACGCTGCTGCCGAGGGTCCGTCTCGACGACGCGACGGTGACCCGCATCGCCGCCCTCTGCGCCGCCGCCGAGGTCGACGGGATGCGCGCGGACCTGGTCATCGCGCGGACCGCCATCGCCCACGCGGCCTGGTGCGGGCGCACCGAGGTGGGCGTCGGCGACGTCCGCGTCGCCGCCCGGCTGGCCCTGCCGCACCGCCGCCGCCGCAACCCCTTCGACCCGCCGCAGCAGGACGCCGCCGACCTCGACAGGGCGCTGCACGACGCCGGACTGGACGAGCCCGGGCCGCCCGAGGACGAGCCGGATCCGCCCACGGACGGCCCACCGGGCCCGAACGACCCGGACAGCCCGCCCGACGGCGGCGGCCCGGGCGACCCCGAGGGTGAATCCGCCGACGAGCGCCCGTACCGCTCCCGCCCGGACACCCCGCCCGCCCCGGGCACCGAGGGGGAGCGGACCGTGCCCGCCCCGGTGCCGGCCGGCGCGCCGTACCGGGCCCGGCTGTTACAGGTCCCCGGCAGCGGCCTCGGCGTGGCCGGCCGCCGCTCGCCGGCCCGCACCACCACCGGCCGCACCGTCGGTGCCCGGCGTCCGGACGGCGCGACGACCGGACGGCCCCACCTGGTGGCCACGCTGCACGCCGCCGCACCGCACCAGCGGGCCCGGGGCCGCCAGGGTCCCGGCATCCTGGTCCACCCCGGCGACGTGCGGTTGCCGGTGCGGCAGGGCCGCGAGGGCAACCTGATCCTGTTCTGCCTGGACGCCTCCGGCTCGATGGGTGCCCGCCAGCGGGTCGGCGCGGTCAAGGCCGCGGTGCTGTCCCTCCTGCTCGACGCCTACCAGCGCCGGGACAAGGTCGGCCTGGTCACGTTCCGCGCCACCGACGCCGAGGTGGCGCTGCCGCCCACCGCCAGCGTGGAGGTGGCCGCCGCCCGGCTGGCCACGCTGCCGACCGGGGGCCGCACCCCGCTGGCGGAGGGGCTGCTGCGCGCCCGCGAGGTGCTGCGGGTGGAACGGATCCGCGACCCGCGACGGCGTCCGCTGCTGGTGCTGGTCACCGACGGGCGCGCCACCACCGGCCCGGACGCGGTGTGTCGGGCCCGGCACGCGGCCCGGCTGCTCGCCGCCGCCGGCACCAGCGCCGTGGTCGTCGACTGCGAGCAGGGCCGGGTACGCATGCGGCTCGCCGCCGACCTGGCCACCACGCTCGGCGGGCAGTACCTGCCGCTGGAGGGGGTCGCCGCCGACGCGCTCACCGACGCGGTCCGCGCCCACACCGCCGTCCGGACCGAGAGGGGTGCCGCCTGATGCCACAGGGCCAACCGGTCACCGTGCCGGACGACGGGCTGACCACCCGGCAACGCCGCAACCGGCCGCTGCTGATGGTCCACACCGGACCGTCGAAGGGCAAGTCCACCGCCGCCTTCGGGCTCGCCCTGCGCGGCTGGAACCAGGGCTGGTCGATCGCGGTGTTCCAGTTCGTCAAGAGCGCCAAGTGGACCGTCGGCGAGGAACACGCACTGCGCGCACTCGGCACGGTGCACGAGCAGACCGGCCAGGGTGGCCCGGTCTCCTGGCACAAGATGGGCGCCGGCTGGAGCTGGAGCCGGACCCAGGGCACCGAGAGCGACCACGCGGCACAGGCCGCGGAGGGCTGGGCCGAGATCAAGCGTCGGCTCGCCACCTCCGCCCACGACCTGTACGTGCTCGACGAGTTCACCTACCCGATGAAGTGGGGGTGGGTGGACGTCGACGAGGTGGTGCAGACGCTGCGGGAACGCCCCGGCCACCAGCACGTGGTGGTGACCGGGCGGGACGCCGACCCCCGGCTGGTGGACGCGGCGGACCTGGTCACCGAGATGACCAAGATCAAGCATCCGATGGACTCCGGTCAGAAGGGCCAGCGGGGCATCGAATGGTGACCCTCCCGCCCCGGCTGATCGTCGCCGCCCCCGCCTCCGGACAGGGCAAGACCACGGTGGCCACCGGCCTGATGGCGGCGCTGCGGCGGCGCGGCCTGACCGTCAGCGGCCACAAGGTCGGCCCGGACTACATCGACCCCGGCTACCACGAGCTGGCCACCGGCCGCCGAGGTCGCAACCTCGACCCGTTCCTCCAGGGCGAGCAGCGGATCCTGCCGCTGCTGCGGCACGGTGCCACCGTCGGTGCACCCGCCGACATCGCGATCGTCGAGGGCGTGATGGGTCTGCTCGACGGCGCGGTCGGCCGGGCCGGGTTCGCCTCCACCGCCCACGTGGCGCGGCTGACCCGTACCCCGGTGCTGCTCGTGGTGGACGTCTCCGGCGCCTCGCGCAGCATCGCCGCCCTGGTGCACGGCTTCGCCACCTTCGACCCGCAGCTCACCGTCGCCGGGGTGGTCCTCAACAAGGTCGGCTCGGTGACCCACGAGGCGGAGATCCGCGACGCGCTGGCCGTCACCGGTGTGCCGGTGCTGGGTGCGCTGCGCCGGGACGCGACCCTGGACACCCCGAGCCGGCACCTCGGCCTGGTGCCGGCCGCCGAGCGGGCCGCCGCCGCCGCGCGTACCGTCGACGCGCTCGCCGCCCACGTCGCCGCCGGTGTCGACCTCGACCAGGTGGTCGCGGTGGCCCGCCGGGCACCCGCACTGCCCGGCCCGGCCTGGGACCCGGTGGCCGAACTGTCCGGTCTCACCGTGGACGGGACCGTCGCGGTCGCGTCCGGACCGGCCTTCACCTTCCGGTACGCCGAGACCGACGAACTGCTCACCGCCGCCGGCCTCCGGCTGGCCCCGGTCGACCCGCTGCGCGACCCGACGCTGCCCGAGCAGACCACCGGGCTGTACCTCGGCGGCGGCTTCCCCGAGGTGTACGCCGCCGGGCTGACCGAGAACGCACCCCTGCGTCAGGCGGTGGCCGACGCCGCGGCGCGCGGCGTGCCGACGGTCGCCGAGTGCGCCGGGCTGCTCTATCTGGCCCGCGACCTCGACGGCGCGCCGATGACCGGGGTCCTGCCGGTGCGTGCCCGGATGACCGACCGGCTGACGTTGGGCTACCGGGACGCGCGGGCCGCCACGGAGAGCGTGCTCGCCGACGTCGACCAGCAGGTCACCGGCCACGAGTTCCACCGCACCCGGGTCGACGCCGACCCCGACAGCACACCCGCCTGGCGGTTCCGGCCCCGCCCGTCCGCCGCGCACGGCACCGCCGCGCCGGTGCCCGACGGCGTCGTGTCCGGCACCGTCCACGCCTCCTACCTGCACGTGCACTGGGCCGGACACCCGAGCCTGGCGGCCCGCTTCGCCACCGCCGTGCACCGGCACACCACCGGCGCGGCACCGCGTACTCCCACCGCCGCCCCGGCCGTCGCGGGCTCGGCAACCCGGACTCCCGCCAGCGGCTCGGCCGTCGCGGACCCGGAACCCGATACTTCCGCTGCTGTCCCGGCTGACGCGCGCCTGGCACCCCGTACCCCCGCTGCCGTCCCGGCTGACGCGGGCTCCGCTGCCACCGGCTCGGCTGTCGCAGGCCCGGCGGCCGGGGTGATTCCGACCCCGCGTGTGTCCGAGTCGACCGGTCCCGTTCCGGCCGAATCGCCTGCCGTCGGGCGGGTCACGCTGGTCGGGGGCGGTCCCGGCGATCCGGGTCTGCTCACCCGCCGGGCGCTGGACCGTCTCGCCGAGGCCGACGTGGTGGTGGCCGACCGGCTCGTGCCGCACGCGGTGCTGCGCGACCTGCGGCCCGGCGTTCGGGTCGTCGACGTGTCGAAGGTGCCACGCGGCGCGTTCGTCCCCCAGGAGCAGATCAACCAGATCCTGGTCACCGAGGCCCGCGCCGGACACCGGGTGGTCCGGCTCAAGGGCGGCGACCCGTTCGTCTTCGGCCGGGGCATGGAGGAGATGCTGGCCTGCCGGGCCGCCGGAGTGCCGGTGGAGGTGGTGCCCGGGGTGACCAGCGCCGTCGCCGTACCCGAGTTGGCCGGGGTGCCGGTGACCCACCGTGGTCTGACCCAGGGCTTCACCGTGCTTGCCGCCCACCTGCCACCCGGCGATCCGGGCAGCACCGTCGACTGGGCCGGGGTGGCCCGCTCCGGCACCACGATCGTGCTGCTGATGGCGGTGCAGACGCTGCCCGAGGTGACCGCCACGCTGCTGCGGCACGGCATGGACCCGGCCACGGCGGCGGTCAGCGTGGAGAACGGCGGCACCGACCGGCAACGCGTACTGCGGGGACGCCTGGACGACATCGCCACCGTCGCCGTCGCCCAGCACCTCTGCGCACCCGCCGTCACCGTGATCGGTGCGGTCGCCGCGTTCGCCGACGTGACGCAACTCGCCGACGCCAGCGTCCGCCCCGGGCACGACGTCTGAGCCGTCCCGGGGAACCGCCGGGCTCCCCGGGACGGCACCCGCTCAGCCGGACTCCTCCAGGTCGCCCTCGACCTCCAGGTACGCCTGCCGCAGCGCGTCCATCAGCGCCGGATCGGGCTTGGCCCAGAGCCCACGGTCGGCGGCCTCGGTGAGCCGCTCGACGATCCCGCGCAGCGCCCACGGGTTCGACCGGCGCAGGAACTGCTGGTTCTCCGGGTCCAGGACGTAGCTCTCCGCGAGCTGCTCGTACATCCAGTCGGTGACCACGCCGGCCGTGGCGTCGTACCCGAACAGGTAGTCCACGGTGGCGGTCATCTCGAACGCGCCCTTGTAGCCGTGCCGACGCATGGCCGCGATCCACCGTGGATTGACCACCCGGGCCCGGAACACCCGCGCGGTCTCCTCGGTCAGCGACCGGGTGCGGGTGGCGTCCGGGGTGGTGCTGTCCCCGATGTACGCCCGAGGCGCCTGCCCGGTCAACGCCCGCACCGTGGCGATCATCCCGCCGTGGTACTGGAAGTAGTCGTCGGAGTCGGCGATGTCGTGCTCACGGGTGTCGGTGTTCTTCGCCGCCACCGCGATCCGCCGGTACGCCGACTCCATGTCCTCCCGGGCGGGCCGCCCGTCCAGGTCACGGCCGTACGCGAAGCCTCCCCACACGGTGTAGACCTCGGCCAGGTCGGCGTCGTCGCGCCAGTTCCCGCTCTCGATCAGCGGCAACAGTCCGGCACCGTACGCACCGGGCTTGGAGCCGAAGATGCGGGTGGTGGCGCGCCGGTCGTCGCCGTGCCGGGCGGCGTCGGCGCGGGCGTGCGCGGCGAGGTAGTTCTCCTCGTCCGGCTCGTCCAGCGCGGCCACCTCCCGGATCGCGTCGTCCAGCAGGAGCACCACGTGCGGGAAGGCGTCCCGGAAGAAGCCGCTGATGCGCAACGTGACGTCGATACGGGGGCGGCCCAGGTCGGCCAGCGGGACGATCTCGACGCCGGTGACCCGCCGGGACGCCGGATCCCAGACCGGCTGCGCCCCGATCAGCGCCAACACCTCGGCGATGTCGTCGCCGGAGGTCCGCATCGCCGAGGTGCCCCAGGCCGACAGGCCGACCGAGCGGGGCCACTCGCCGGTGTCCCGGCGGTAGCGCTCCAGCAGGCTGGTGGCCATCGCCTGCCCGGTCTCCCAGGCCAGTCGGCTGGGGATCGCCTTCGGGTCGACGGTGTAGAAGTTGCGGCCGGTCGGCAGCACGTTGACCAGTCCGCGCAGCGGCGACCCACTCGGTCCGGCGGGCACATAACCCCCATCGAGGGCGTGCAGCACGGCGTCGAGTTCGCCGGTGGTGCCGGCCAGCCGTGGCGCGACCTCGGTGGCGGCGAACGTCAGCACCCGGCCGACCTCCACGCCGTGCGGATGGTCGTCGCCGAGCATCTCGACGCGTACCCGGTCGACCGCCTCGACGGACCAGTCGTGCCGCTCCATCTCCTCGACCAGCCGTCGGGCCACCGCCTCGATCCGGTCCACCTCGGCGGTGTGTTCGGCGCCGCCCTCGTCGAGGCCGAGCGCGGCCCGCAGACCGGGCACGGCGTCGGCCTGCCCGCCGAAGACCTGACGGGCACGCAGGATGGCCAGCATCAGGTTGATCCGCGCCTCGCCGGTCGGGGCGTGCCCGAGCACGTGCAGGCCGTCGCGGATCTGCGCGTCCTTGACCTCGCAGAGCCACCCGTCGACGTGCAGCAGGAAGTCGTCGAACTCGGCGTCGTGTGGGCGCTGCTCCATCCCCAGGTCGTGGTCGAGTCGGGCGGCCTGGATGAGCGTCCAGATCTGCGCCCGTACGGCCGGCAGCTTGGCCGGGTCCATGGTGGCGATGTTGGCGTGCTCGTCGAGCAACTGCTCCAGCCGGGCGATGTCGCCGTAGCTCTCCGCCCGGGCCATCGGCGGCACCAGATGGTCCACGATGGTGGCGTGCGCCCGTCGCTTGGCCTGCGCGCCCTCACCCGGGTCGTTGACCAGGAACGGATAGATCAGCGGCAGCTCACCGAGGACCGCGTCCGGCCCGCAACTGGCGGAGAGGCCGAGGTTCTTGCCGGGCAGCCACTCCAGCGACCCGTGCTTGCCCAGGTGCACCACGGCGTGCGCGCCGAACTCCTCGTCCAGCCACCGGTAGGCGGCCAGGTAGTGGTGCGTCGGCGGCAGGTCCGGATCGTGGTAGATGGCCACCGGGTTCTCGCCGAAACCACGGGGCGGCTGGATCATCAGCAGCACGTTCCCGGCCCGCAACCCGGCCAGGACGATCTCGCCGTCCGGGTCGGCGGACCGGTCGACGAACAGGTCACCCGGGGCGGGACCCCAGTGCTCGGTCATCGCCTCCCGCAGGTCGTCGGGGAGCGCGTCGAACCAGCGGCGGTAGGTGGCGGCCGGGACGCGGACCGGGTTGCCGGCCAGCTTCTCCTCGGTGAGCCACTCCGGGTCCTGGCCGCCGGCCGCGATCAGCGCGTGGATCAGGCGGTCCCCGTCGGCGTCCTGGCCGTCACCGCTGGGCAGCAGGCCGGGCAGCGCGTCCGGGCCGTCGACCGGTCCGACGTCGTACCCCTGTCCGCGCAGTGTCCGCAGCAGGTGGACGGCGCTGGCCGGAGTGTCCAGCCCGACCGCGTTGCCGACCCGGGCGTGCTTCGTCGGGTACGCCGACAGCACCACCGCGATCCGCCGCTCGGCCGGCGGCACGTGCCGCAGCCGGGCGTGCCGGACCGCGATGCCGGCGACCCGGCGGGCGCGCTCCGGATCGGCGACGTAGTGCGGCAACCCGTCGGCGTCGGTCTCCTTGAACGAGAACGGGACCGTGATCAGCCGCCCGTCGAACTCCGGCACCGCCACCTGGGTGGCCGCGTCCAGCGGGCTGAGCCCGTCGTCGCTCTCCGCCCAGGACGCCCGGTCCTGGGTCAGCGCCAGCGCCTGGAGGATCGGCACGTCCAGCTCGGCGAGCGCGCCGACGTCCCACGCCTCGTCGGCACCCCCGGCGGAGACCTCCGCCGGCCGGGTGCCCCCGGCCGCCAACACCGTGACCAGCAGCGCGTCGGCCCGGCCGAGCGTGGCCAGCAGGCCCGGCTCGGGGGCGCGCAGGCTCGCGCAGAACACCGGCAGCGGTACGCCACCGGCCTGCTCGACGGCCGCGCACAGCCCCTCCACGAAGGCGGTGTTGCCGCTGAGCTGGTGGGCCCGGTAATAGAGGATGCCCACCGTCGGCCCGGTCACCGTCGGTGCCGGACGCGACATGACGCCCCAGTCGGGATGCGCGAGCGGCGGCGCGAAGCCGTGACCGGTCAGCAGCACCGTGTCGCTGAGGAACGCGTGCAGCTCACGGAGGTTGTCCGGACCACCCTGCGCGAGGTAGGCGTGCGCCTGCGCGGCGATGCCCTGGGCCACCGTGGAGCGGGCCATCAGGTCCGCGTCGGGCAGTTGTTCACCGCCGAGGGCGACCACCGGCACGTCGCCGCCGAGCAGCGTGTCCAGGCCACGCTGCCACATCCGGTACCCGCCGAGGATGCGGACCACCACGAGGTCCACGCCGGCCGTCAGGTCGGCCAGCGCCTCCGGCTCCTCGCCGACGCGGGCCGGGTTCGCCAGCCGGTACGCCGCACCACTGGACCGGGCGCTGAGCAGGTCGGTGTCCGAGGTGGACAGTAGTAGGATCACGCCGTCACCGGGCATGGTTGACTCCTCCCCGGGTCCGCGCCCGTGGCCGTCGGTCGCGGTCGACCGGAGTGTCTGGCTCGCGGGCCGGCACGGGGCCGGACCGGTGACAGTGGCGGGACCGCCCCGGACTCGCACCGGGTTCCTCCGCGCCGACCGCGTGATGCTGATCTCGGCGCGTTCCGTGCCGAGACTCCGACTCTACGATGAACGGGTGCCCGCTGTCTCCACCCCGTCCGGCCGTTCCGGCGCCGACCGGTGTCCCGGGGCGTTCCGGGCCCACCAGGCCGCCGACGGACTGCTGGTGCGCGTCCGGCTTCCCGGCGGTCGGCTGAGCACGTCACAGCTACGGCGGCTGGCCGCCACCGCCCGAGACGACGCCGACGGCACGCTGGAGCTGACCTCACGGGCGAACGTGCAGCTCCGCGGCATCCCCGACCAGGAGGCGGTGGACCGGATCGCCGCCGTCCTGGTCGACTCGGGGCTGCTGCCCAGCGCCAGCCACGAGACGGTCCGCAACATCGTCGCCTCGCCGCTGAGTGGTCTGGACCACAGTGGCCGGCCCGACGTACGACCGGTGGTGGCCCGGGTCGACGAGGCGCTCTGTGCCTGTCCCGAGCTGGCCGACCTCAGCGGCCGTTTCCTGATCGCCGTCGACGACGGCCGGGGTGACGTCGCCGCCCTCGGCGCGGACCTGTGCTGGCTGGCCGAGACCGGTGCGCTGCTGGTGGCGGGACGCGACGTCGGGCTGCGGGCCGACGCCGACCAGGTCGCCGCGACGATCGTCACCGCCGCCCGAGCCTTCCTGCGTCACCGCGCCGGGCGGCGGGACGCGTGGCGGGTGGCCGACCTGCCCGAGGCACCCGCCGCCGTCGTCGCGGCACTGGGCGGGCCGCACGCCGAGCCGGTCGAGCCACCACATGGCGGCCCGCCGCCGGTCGGTCCACACCCGGCCGGCTTCGTGGTCGCCGCCGCACCGCTGGGCCGGCTCACCGCCGCGCAGGCCGAGGCGATCGCGACGCTGACCGACGGACCGGTGGTGGTGACGCCGTGGCGGACCGTCGTCGTGGTCGCCGCACCCGAGACGGCGGTGCCGGCGCTGACCGGGGCCGGGTTGGTCGTCGACCCCGCCTCGCCCTGGGTCGGGGTGACCGCCTGCGCCGGCCGACCCGGCTGCGGCAGCGCGCTGGCCGACGTCCGCGCCGACGCCACGGCCGCCCTGGCCGCCGCCGCGCCGCCCGCCGCCGACGCGCTTCCCCTGCACTGGGCCGGCTGTGACCGGTGCTGCGGCCGACCCTCCGGCCCGGTCGCTCTGGCGGTGGCCACCGGCGCCGGTTACCGTGTCGCCGGTCCCCGAGAGGATCACCACGGCCCGCTGTCCGAGCGGGTGGCACAGGCACGGAGACCACGATGAGTTACGACTACGTCCGCGAGGGCGCCGAGATCTACCGCCGCTCGTTCGCCACCATCCGCGCCGAGACCGACCTGTCCCGGTTCCCCGCCGACGTCGCCCGGGTGGTGGTGCGGATGATCCACGCCTGCGGCATGGTCGACCTGGTCGACGACGTGGACGCGCACCCCGAAGTGGTCGCCGCCGGGTACGCGGCACTGGCCGCCGGTGCGCCGGTGCTCTGCGACGCGGCGATGGTCGCCGCCGGGATCACCCGCAGCCGGCTGCCCGCCGACAACGAGGTGGTGTGCACGCTGCGTGATCCGGCGGTGCCGGAGTTGGCCCGGCAGTTGGGCACCACCCGCAGCGCCGCCGCCATGGAGTTGTGGCGGGACCGGCTCGACGGCGCGGTGGTCGCCATCGGCAACGCCCCGACCTCCCTGTTCCGGCTGCTGGAGCTGATCGACGAGGGCGCGGGTCGGCCGGCGGCGGTGGTGGGCGTACCGGTCGGGTTCATCGGCGCGGCCGAGTCCAAGCAGGCGCTGGCCGACCATCGGGCCCGGATTCCGTACCTGGTCGTGCAGGGTCGTCGGGGTGGCAGCGCCGTCACCGCGGCGGCGGTGAACGGCATCGCGAGCGAGGTGGAGTGACCATGGTGGAGCCCGGCACCCTCTACGGCGTCGGGGTCGGACCCGGCGACCCGGAACTGTTGACCGTCAAGGCGGCCCGGCTGATCGCCGAGACCGACGTGGTCGCGTACTACTCGGCCCGGCACGGTCGCAGCATCGCCCGGTCCATCGTGACCGGGCTGCTGCGGGAGGACCACGTGCACGAGGCCCTGGTGTACCCGGTCACCACCGAGGGCACCGACGACCCGGCCGGCTACGAGGGCGTGATCCGCCGGTTCTACGACGACAGCGCCGAGCGGCTGGCCGTCCACCTGGCCGCCGGACGCGACGTGGTGGTGCTCTGCGCGGGCGACCCGATGTTCTACGGCTCCTACATGTATCTGCACGAACGGCTCGCGCACCGGTTCCCGGCCGAGGTGGTGCCGGGGGTGACCTCGGTCAGCGCCGCCTCCGCCGTGCTGGGTCGACCGCTCGTCGAACGCGACGAGGTGCTGACCGTCCTGCCCGGCACGCTGCCCGCCGAGGAACTCGCCCGGCGGCTCGCCGACACCGACGCCGCCGCCGTACTCAAGCTGGGCCGGACCTTCGACAACGTCCGCGCCGCCCTGGACGACGCGGGTCGGCTGCCCGAGACGTGGTACGTGGAACGGGCCACCTCACCACGCGGCCGACACGCCCCGCTGGCCGACGTGTCCGCCGACGAGGTGCCGTACTTCTCGCTGGCCCTGCTGCCCAGCCCGACCAGTGCCGCCAGCCGGGACGACCTGCCTGCGCCGGCACCGGCGTCGGCGGGGGAGGTGGTCGTGGTCGGGCTCGGCCCGGCCGGACCGCGCTGGCTCACCCCGGAGGTGGCGCGGGCGCTGCGCGAGGCCCAGCACCTGGTGGGCTACGGCCCGTACGTGGACCGGGTGCCGGTGCGTCCCGGCCAGCAGCGGCACACCTCGGGCAACCAGGTGGAGACCGAACGGGCCGCCCACGCGTTGGAACTGGCGCTCGGCGGGGCCCGGGTGGTGGTGGTCTCCTCCGGCGACCCCGGGGTGTTCGCGATGGCCAGCGCGGTCTACGAGGTGGCGACCGGCCAGGCGAGATTCGCCGGGGTGCCGGTGCGGGTGCTGCCGGGACTGACTGCGGCGCAGGCGGCGGCGAGCCGCGTGGGCGCCCCGCTCGGGCACGACTTCGCGGTGCTGTCGCTGTCGGACCGGCTCAAGCCGTGGCCGGTCATCGAGGCGCGCCTGGCCGCCGCCGCTGCGGCCGACCTGGTCCTGGCGCTCTACAACCCGGCCTCGGCCAGCCGTCGCTGGCAGGTCGGCGCGGCCCGGGAGACGCTGCTGCGCCACCGTGACCCGAAGACGCCCGTGGTCCTGGCCCGGGACGTGGGCCGGGCCACCGAGTCGATCACCGTGGTCACGCTCGGCGATCTCGACCCGGAGACGGTCGACATGCGGTGCCTGCTCATCATCGGTTCGTCGACCACCCAGGTCAGTACGCGGGGCGACGACTCCGTGGTGGTCTGGACTCCCCGCACCTACCCCGGGTGAACCGGCAGCGCCGACACCCAGTCCACCGCCTCGTCCACCTTGGACACCGCCGTCGGGCGGACGGCGGCGACCGGCCGGTCGATCATCAGCACCGGTAGGCCGAGTTGCCGGGCCGCGTCGAGTTTCGCCTCGGTGAGCCGGCCGCCGCTGTCCTTGGTCACCACCACGTCGATGCGATGGGTGCGGATCAGCTCCAGTTCACCGGCGAGCGTGTAGGGACCCCGGCTGCGCAGCAGTCGGATGTGCTCCGGCAGCGGCTCCTCCGGCGCGTCCACGACCCGGGCCAGGATCCACAGCCCGGTCGACGGGCGGAACGCCGCGAGGCTCTGCCGTCCGGTGGTGAGCAGGACCCGCCGCCCGAGCGCCGGAAGTTCCCGAACCGCAGCGGCCACGTCGGGCACGCGGTGCCAGCGGTCGCCCGGCCGCGCCGTCCAGCCCGGCCGTTCCAGCCGCAGGTGAGGTACGCCGACCCGGGCGGCGGCGGTGACGGCGGAGGTCCGGATCCGGGCCGCGTACGGGTGGGTGGCGTCGATCAGCACCTCCACGCGGTGCGCGTCGAGCCACCGGGCCAGCCCGTCGGCACCCCCGAACCCGCCGACGCGTACCTCACCGACCGGCAGACGAGGATCGGCGACCCGCCCGGCCAGCGAGGAGATCACCGACAGCCCCGGTCGGTCGACGAGTCGAGCGGCGAGATCACGTGCCTCGGCGGTGCCCCCGAGGATGAGTACCCGCACCCGCTACCCCCTCGCACTCGTACCCGGGGGAGTAGTGAACCACGCGGCCTCGATGAAAGGAGGGGTCCCCTGCTAACGCCTACGGTATAGAAAGGGACCCCTCCTAACATCGGCGGTGCCGGCTCCCGCGTCGGTGCCGGCTCCGCGCGTGGGTCAGGAGGCGACCAGGCCGTCGATCTGGTTGATCGCCCCGGTGGCGCCCTCCACCATGCCCATGTCCAGCACCTGCTGGAGCGCCTCGGCGGACGGGTACGTGCTCACGTACGTCGCCCGGGTCCCGCCGTCGTGCGCGGTGAAGGTGAAGACGCTCTTGGAGACCGGCATGTCCGGGTTGGGGGTGAGGTCGTCGTGGGCGAAGCCGTCCTCGAAGGCGAAGCTGCGTGTCGCGTCCACGGCGGTGACCAGCCAGTATCCGGCGAAGCGTTCGCCCTCGGGGCTGGTCATGTAGTAGGTCACCCGCCCGCCGGGTGTGAGGTCGTGGTCGACCACGGTGGCCGGATAGGTCGGCGGCCCCCAGATCTTCTCCAGTTGGCGTGGGTCGGCGTACACCTGCCAGATCCGCTCCACCGGCGCGGCGAAGTCGGCGGTGATGGTCAGGCTCAGGTTGTCGAGGTCCTGCTTGACGTCGGTGACGGGCACTGTTCAGTCCTCCTGGTCGGTTTCTGATGCGATGAGCATGTCGATGCGGGCGATGCGGCCGCGCCAGACCTGTTCGAGCTCGGTGAGCATGGACGCCACCGACCGCACCGCCTGCACGTCGCCGCTGGCCAGTTGCTCGCGACCGCTGCGTCGCTTGGTCAGCAGGCCGGCCCTCTCCAGCACGGCGACGTGTTTCTGCACGGCGGCGAAGCTCATGTCGTACTTGGCGGCGAGCGCGGAGACGGAGTGCTCCCCGGCCAGCACGCGGCGCAGGATGTCGCGCCGGGTGCGGTCGGCGAGCGCGTGGAACAGGGCGTCCGCCCGGTCCTCACTCGTCTCCGTCACAAACCCAATATACAACCGATCGGTTGTACGTCGTCAAGGGGCTTGCGGATGTGTCGGCGCGTGTCGCGGCGCGGCACCTCGCGCCTTCCCGCCCGGCAGACGTCGACACGCACCCACCACGGCACCGTCCGACCCCGCGAGATGTGCCGACTGCCGGGCGTGGGCCGCCACGCGTGCTCCACGCCGATGATCGACCGCCGGTCGCGCTCCGCCGAGCAAGAGCGCCCGGCGTGCCCGGGCGTGCAAGGAAGGGTCCCCTGTTAACGCTTGGTGGTGTTAACAGGGGACCCTTCCTTGCGTTTGGGCGGGCAGGGGGTGCAGAGAACGGGAGGTGGGTAGATTTGTTGCTGCCATAGCGACAACAAATCGACCCACCTGCGAACGTGCCTGCGTGGGTCTTCCCAGTCAGTCGCCAGTTCGGGTGCTTTGTCCGTTCTGGTGACGGCAGTGGCCCCGGAGCTGGCCCGATCGCCACAGCGGCTGGTCCGACCGATCAACTCACACGGCGGAGCGGGCTGAGCGGCGAGGCAACCGCGCCAGCCGGGCTGGAACACGTCTACCAGGCCGACCGGGTGCCGACTCATCCAGAAGCCCGGATCACGGCGGCCCGGATCACGGCGGCCCGGATCACGGCGGCCCGGATCACGGCGGCCCGGATCACGGCGGCCCGGATCACGGCGGGCCGCCTCATGCGGCTCGGCGACGCGCTCTCGGTCGGCTTCGAGCAGTCATCCTGCAACTGAGCTAATGGGCTCGGGGCGGCCGGGTGGTCAGGGCGTCGAGGCGGCGGGGGGTTCTGGCTCGGGGGTGCGGCGTCGTTGCAGCGTCCGCGCGGCGACCACCGGCAGGACGCGCAGGACGAGCGCCAGGATCACGGCCAGAGTGACGACCTGGCGTACCGACAGACCCTGCCAGGCCAGCACGGCACCCGCGCCCACGCCGGTCAGCAACGCCCCGCGTGCGACCCGCAGCGCGACGACGAGACCCGAGGGTTCCTCCCCAGCCTGGTCGGGCTTGGACCACAGGGTGCTCACCGCCGCCGTGACCGCGAACAGTACGGCGATCAGCAACGCCCAGAGGGCGACCCGACCGATGCCGGCGTCGTCGGTCAACGACGGTGCGGCGAAGGTGGCCGCCAGCAGGATGAAAAGGGTGGGTACCCACGTCAGGAGGAAGGCCGCCAGCCCGGTCTGCAACGCCCGGCGTCCCCGTCCGACCTGCGGTTGCACCTGACTTCCGATGCCGGCGGTCACCTCGTCGGGGGCCCATACCAGCTGGCCTATTCTGCGCGGCTCGGGCGTTGACTCAGACATGCCGGCAAGCCTAGTGCGGGGGCTTTTCCTCACCCTGTGCGGCGTCCTGCCCGCCGTGCTCGGAGTCCGACGATCCGGCCGACGTTTCATCCACTGTGGACGGTGCCTCGACCACCGCGCGGCCGGTCCGTCTCGTGGGGCCGCTGTCAGCGCGCTCTCACCGCTCGCGCAGGACCGCTGTCCGCGCGTTCTCACCGCTCGGGCAGGGCTGCTGTCCGCGCGCTCTTACCGCTCGCGCAGGACCGCTGTCCGCGCGTTCTCACCGCTCACGCAGGACCGCTGTCCGCGCGCGCCCTTACCGCTCGCGCAGGACCGCCGTGAGCGCGGCGTCGAGGATGTCCAGGCCGGCGTGCAGGTCGTCGTCGCTGATGGTGAGCGGCGGGGCGATCCGGAAGATGCCGCCCATGCCGGGCAGTTGGACGATGTTCATGTGCAGACCCCGGTCGAGGCAGGCCGAGGTGACCCGGGCGCCCAGCGCGTCGGCCGGCGTCCGGCTCATCTTGTCGGTCACCAGTTCGATGCCCTGGAGCAGGCCCCGGCCCCGTACGTCGCCCACCACCTCGTGCTCGTTCCGCAGGGTCTGGAGCCGCTCGGTGAGCTGCTCGCCGAGCTGCGCTGCCCGCCGGACCAGGTCCTCCCGCGCGATGACGTCGAGGACGGTCAGCGCGACCGCCGCCGCCAGCGGGTCGGAGACGTGGGTGGTGTAGAAGAGGAATCCCCGCTCGTGGCAGACCTGCTCGATCTCGGCGCTGGTGACCACGGCGGCCACCGGCAGTCCGGCGCCGAGGGTCTTGGACAGGGTCAGGATGTCCGGGGCGACGCCGTCGCGTTCGAAGGCGTACATCGCGCCGGTGCGGCCGAGCCCGGTCTGCGCCTCGTCCAGGATGAGCAGCATCCCGCGCTCGTCGCACATCTGCCGGAGTCGGCGCAGGTATCCGGGCGGCAGGTCGATGATGCCGCCCGAGGAGAGGATCGGCTCGACCAGGCAGGCGGCGAGGCTTCCGGCGGACTGCTGGTCGACCAGGGCGAAGCCGTACGCGAGTTCGGCCTCCCAGTCGTGCGCGCCGGTGGCCGTACGGAACGGCGACCGGTAGGCGTTCGGTGTGGGCAGGACGAGGTTGCCCGGCATCGGCGGACCGTAGCCGCGCCGCCCGGCGGAGAACGTCGCCGACGCCGCCCCCTGCGTCATGCCGTGCCAGGACCGGTCGAACGACACGATCTCGTACCGGCCGGTGTGGAGCTTGGCCATCTTGATCGCCGCCTCGTTCGCCTCGGCGCCGGTGGTGAGCAGCAGCGTCTTGCCCAGCGAGGGAGGCAGTGTGGCGGCGAGCCGTTCGGCCAGTGCGAGCAGCGGTGGGCTGAGCATGCCGCTGTAGAGGTGGTCCAGTGAGGCGACCGCGGACGAGACGGTGGAGACGATGTCCGGGTGCGCGTGGCCCAGGATGGCGCTCATCTGTCCCGAGGTGAAGTCGAGGATCGGCCTGCCCTCGCGGTCGAAGACGTACGCCCCACGGGCGCGCTCGATGATCCGGGGGGTGAAGGTGGCCCCGTAGCGGATCAGCAGGCGGTCCGCCTGGTCCCAGAACGTCGTGTCCATCAGCGGTCCTCTCGTACGCACCGGGCGGCGGAGCCGGTCCCTGCGGGTCATCCTGCGACGGCCCCGGTGCGGGCGACAAGCAGACAAAGATCGCTGATCGTTCGTCGTCGCCGTACGGTCGACCCATGCTCAACCCTCGACGTCTGGTGGTGCTGCGGGCGGTCCTGGCCGCCGGATCGATCAACCAGGCCGCCCGGAACCTGAACTACGCCCCGGCCACGATCAGTCAGCACATGACCGAGCTGGCCAGGGAGACCGGCCTGGTCCTCTTCGTGAAGCAGGGACGGGGCATCGTCGCCACCGACGCCGCCCGGCACCTCGCGGACCAGGCGCAGACGCTGGTCGCCGACTTCGAGCGGCTGGAGCGGGTCGTCGCGGACCTGCGCGGCGGCCAGGGGGAGCACCTGGCGATCGCCTGTTTCGCCTCGGCGGCCGAACGGTGGATCCCGGAGCTGGTGCGGACCGTTCGGCAGCACCGACCGAACCTGACCGTGGAGATCAGCCTCAACGAACCGGTCGACGGCCGGGGCCGACGGCAGCCGGACCTGGACATCCGCACCGAGCCGTCCGGCGGCGTCGAGGTACGGCTCGACGGCTACCACCGGCACGAACTCGCCGTGGAGGAACTCGTCGCCGTGCTGCCCGCCGGGCACCCGCTCGTGGACGCCCCCGAGATCGCGTTGCGGGATCTCGGGGGCGAGCCGTGGGTGGACCACGACATCTACGACAGCCCGATCGGGCAGATCATCTCCAGTGCCTGCCGCACCGCCGGGTTCACGCCCCGGTTCGCCGCGCGGCTGGACGACCACCGGGCGGCCCTGCGCCTGGTCGCGGCCGGTGTCGGTGTCACGCTGCTGCCCTGCCTGGCCGTGGTGGACCTGCCGGAGGGCGCGGTGTCGAGACCGGTGGTCCGTCCCGTCGTCCGGCGTCGCATCGTCGTGCACGTGCGCCGGGACCGCCGCCGGCACGAACTCCTCGCCCGGGCGGTGGCACGCCTGCGCGCCGACGCCAAGTCCGACCCCTGCACCGCGAGCCCCGACCACTGACCCGACCGTCCCGCACCGGCGGATCGACAGGCGGTGCGGTCCAGGCTGGGCGGACGCGCACGACCGGCGCCCGAGGGCACCGGTCGCGGCGATGGGTGACGGTCGATCAGCGCAACGGCCGGAATCCGGCGCGCAGCTCCTCGGCGAAGGCCATCGGCCGTTCCCAGGCGGCGAAGTGCCCGCCCCGGTCGAGCCGGTGGTAGTAGACGAGGTTCGGGTACGCCTGCTCCACCCAGCTCCGCGGCGCCTCGTACAGCTCGTCCGGGAAGACGCTGACCGCCACCGGCACCCGTACGCCCTTGGTGGCGAAGAACGAGAGTGCGTTCTCCGCGTAGAGCCGGGACGACGAGACACCGGTGTTGGTCAACCAGTACAACGTGATGTTGTCCAGCACGTCGTCCCGGCTGAGGCCGCCCGGCCCACCCGCGAAGACCCGCGAGATGAGGTCCAGGCTGCGCGCGTCGTGGTCGAGCAGGAACGCGGCCAACCCGACCGGCGAGTCCGCCAGCGCGGTCAGGGTCTGCGGCCGGGTGCCCATCATGAGGGCGTACGCGACGTGCTTCCACACGAAGTCGAGCTGCTCGCAGGCGCGCCGCTCCTCGGCGGAGAGGTTCGACGGCAGCGAGCCGAGGGCGTCGTTCGCCCCGCTCATGTCGGACTGGAACAGCTTGTCGAGATCCGCCGGTACGGCTCCCGGCATGTTGGTGTGGATACCGGCCAGCTCCGGTGGGTCCTGCACCCCCATCAGGTCCGAGATGATCGCGCCCCAGTCGCCGCCCTGGGCGACGAAGCGGTCGTACCCGAGACGCCGCATCAGCTCGGTCCATGCGCCGGCGATGTGCTCCGGACCCCAGCCCGGCATGGTCGGCTTGCCGGAGAAGCCGTGCCCGGGCATGGACGGGATCACCACGTGGAAGGCGTCCGAGGCGCTTCCGCCGTGGGCGGTGGGATCGGTGAGCGGGCCGATGACCTTGAGCTGTTCGATCACCGAGCCGGGCCAGCCGTGCGTGATGATCAGCGGCAGCGCGTCCTCGTGCTTCGAGCGGACGTGGATGAAGTGGATGTCCAGCCCGTCGATCTCGGTCATGAACTGCGGGACGCTGTTCAGCCGTGCCTCGACGTCACGCCAGTCGTACTCCCGCTCCCAGTAGCGCGCGACCGCCTGGATGGTCGCGAGCGGCACGCCCTGCGACTGGTCGGCGACGGTCTCCTTCTCCGGCCACCGCGTGGCGGCGATCCGGCGGCGTAGGTCGTCCAGCTCCGCCTGCGGGATCTCGACCGTGAACGGCCGGATCTGCGCGGTACGCGGTCGGGCTTCGGTCTTGACGGCCATCTCTGCCTCCTGTTCCCACTGTCGCGGGCGAACGGGATGTCCTCGTGCCGGGTCAGCTCACCGCCGGGCGGCGAACCGGTCGAGGTACGCCCCGTAGCCCTCGCGCTCCAGGTCGTCGCGGGGCACGAAGCGCAGCGCGGCCGAGTTCATGCAGTAGCGCAGCCCGCCGAACTCGATCGGGCCGTCGTCGAAGACGTGGCCGAGGTGGCTGTCGCCGTGCGCGGACCGGACCTCGGTGCGGGTGACGCCGAGGCTGCGGTCTGGGATCTCGACCAGGTTCCCGGACTCGACCGGCTTGCTGAACGTCGGCCAACCGGTGCCGCTGTCGTACTTGTCGACGGAGGCGAACAGGGGTTCACCGGACACCACGTCGACATAGAGGCCGGGGTCCGACTTGTCCCAGTACTCGTTGGCGAAGGGCGTTTCGGTCGCGGACTCCTGGGTGACCCGGTACTGCTCGGGCGTCAGGTCCGAGATCACATCGGGGCTCTTGCGATAGTCCTGAGACACCATCTCTCCTCCCGGCGGGCAGTTGCCCGATGGTCGGGGAATCTCCGAACCCGCTGCTTACCCTGCCCCCCGACGCCTACGCCCCGGACGGACAGTCACCGGGAGGCGTGTGCGGCCCGGGCGGGGGCACCCACCTCGTGCAGGTGGCGCAGCGCCTGCCGGTACGAGTCGACCAGGCCGGTCTGCTCGTAGCGGACACCGATCTCGGCACAGTACGCCTGCACGATCGGCTGGGCCCGGCGCAGGTTCGGCGTCGGCATGCCGGGGAACAGGTGGTGCTCGATCTGGTAGTTCAGGCCGCCGAGGGCCGCGTCCACCAGCCGGCTGCCGTGGACGTTGCGCGAGGTCAGCACCTGCTTGCGCAGATAGTCCTCGGAGCCGGTCGGATGCGGCATCCCCTTGTGGTTGGGCGCGAAGGTCATCCCGAGGTAGACGCCGAAGATCGCCTGGTGCAGCAGCAGGAAGACCACGGCCTGCGGCGGGGTGAGGACGAGCAGCAGGGCCGTGAGGTAGCCGGTGGCGTGCAGGGACAGCAGGGCGGCCTCGACGCCCGGCCGCTTGACCGTGCCGTCTCGCAACGCCTTGACGCTGGACACCTTGAGACTGACGGCGAGCAACGCGAGCAGTGGGAAGAACAGGACGGCCTGGTGCCGGACGACGAATCCGCGCAGCCCACGGCGGCCGAGGGACGCCTCCGCGGTCCAGACGAGCACCTCCGGGGCCACGTCCGGGTCGAGATCGTCGTGGTTGGGGTTGTTGTGGTGGCGGGTGTGCTTGTCCATCCACCACCCGTAGCTCATCCCGACGCCGAGGTTGCCGGCCACCAGCCCGGCGAACGCACTCGGACGCCTGGTCCGGAACACCTGGCGGTGTGCCAGGTCGTGTGCCACGAGCGCGACCTGGGCGAACGTGACGGCGAGGAAGACTGCGGTGATCATCTGCCACCACGACGAACCGAGGGCGAAGAAGGTCGTCCAGCCACCGACGAACATGAGTCCGACGACACCCAACCTCAGGGCGTAGTAGAGGGGCCGGCGTCGCATCAACCCGGCGTCGGTGATCCGGCGGGACAGGACGGCGAAATCGCTGCCGCTCGTCGGGCGCGGTGGCGTCGTGGCGGTCGTCATGGTCCCAGCAGACCGCATACGGGACGCGCCCGTCAGGAGTTCTGCCCCCGCCCTACGACGGGGTGCTAGCACCACCGAGAAGCGCCCGACACGCGGGCACAATGTGACGATGGACCGGGTCGGCGGCGACGAGCGGGCGTACGCGTGGGCGTGGCGGGGCCTGCGTGCCGTACTCGCCGGTCTGGCCGCCGTCGGTCTGGCCGTGACCAACCTCGGGCTGCTCGGCGTCTCGCTGGTGGCACTGGCCCTGGTCCCGGTGCCGTTCCTCGGCATGGCGTTGCTGCCGTGGACGATGACGCTGGTCCGCCACCGCGCGGATCTCGAACGCCGACTGGCCACCCGCGCCGGTGTCCCGGTGTCCCGGCCCTACCGTCCGCCCCCGGCACGGGGTGTCCCCGGCGGGTGGCGGCGGTTCCGCTGGATCGTCACGGACCCGGCCACCTGGCGCGATCTCGCCTGGCTCCTGCCCGGCGCGGTGGTGTCCACCGCCCTCGGCCTGGTCTCCCTGGCCGTGCCGCTGTACGGGGTGCTGGGCCTGACGCTGGTGCCGGTGTGGATCTGGCTCGGCACCGACTGGTACGGCTACGGCCTCGTCTGGTCCGTCGACACCGTCGTGGAAGGGCTGGTCTGTGTGCCGCAGGGCGCGGCCATCCTCGCCGGTGGTCTCTGGTTGGCCCCGTGGCTGCGCCGCGTCGTCGGGTACTTCACCCGGCTGCTGCTCGCCCCGACCAAGGCCGCGGAGCTGCGACTGCGCGTCACCGAACTGACCGTCACGCGGGCCGACACCGTCGACGCCCAGGCCGCCGAGCTGCGTCGCATCGAGCGTGACCTGCACGACGGCATCCAGGCTCGCCTCGTCTCCCTGGGCATGATGATCGGCCTGGCCGACGAGCTGATCGACCGTGACCCGAACGCGGCTCATGAGATGCTCGCGGAGGCGCGGGAGTCCAGCGGTACCGCCCTGGTCGAGCTGCGCCATCTCGTCCGCGGCATCCATCCGCCGGTGCTGGCCGAGCGCGGGCTCGACGGCGCGGTGCGGGCGTTGGCGCTGGGCCTGCCCGTCCCGATCACGGTCGACGTCGACCTACCCGGCCGACTCGACACGCCGGTCGAGTCGGCGGCCTACTTCGCCGTGGCCGAGACGCTGACCAACCTGGTCCGGCACAGTCGGGCGCGGACCGGGGCGGCGTCCCTGCGACACACCGACGGCACGCTGACCATGGTGGTCGCCGACGACGGGATCGGTGGTGCCGACCCGAGCGCCGGTTCCGGCCTACGAGGCATCGCACGCCGCCTGGCCGCCTTCGATGGCACGATGACCGTGTCGAGCCCGGTCGGCGGGCCCACCGTCGTCACCATGGAGTTGCCGTGCGCGTTGTCATCGCCGAGGACCACGCACTCCTCCGGGACGGGTTGACCCGGATCCTGCGGGCCTTCGACTTCGACGTCGTCGCGGCCGTCGACAACGGACCTGCCCTGCTGCCCGCCCTGGTCAGCCTCCGGCCTCAGGTGGCGGTCGTGGACGTACGGCTGCCGCCGACGTTCACCGACGAGGGCCTGCACGCCGCGATCGCCGCCCGTACCCGTCTTCCCGGGCTGCCGATCCTGGTGTTGTCCCAACACGTCGAGCCGTTGTACGCCCGGGAACTGCTCAGCACCCCGCACGGCGGCGTGGGCTACCTGCTCAAGGACCGGGTGTCCCACGTCGGCGAGTTCGTCGACGCGGTCCGTCGGGTCGCCCAGGGTGGCACCGCGATGGACCCCGAGGTGATCTCTGCACTGCTGGCCCGCCGGGAGCCCCTCGCGGCGCTCACCGTCCGGGAGCGGGAGGTGCTCGGCGAGATGGCCGAGGGCCGCTCCAACGCCGCGATCGCCAGCAAGCTGCACATCACCGAGAAGGCCGTCAGCAAGCACATCAACAACATCTTCACCAAGCTCGACATGCCGCCCTCCGACGACCACAACCGGCGGGTCCTCGCGGTACTGGCATACCTCAACCCCTGAGCGGGGCGACGTTTCGTCGTACTCGGACCTGCGGAGTTCCGTCAGGTGTCTCAAGCGTCCACTCTCCACGGACCGTTACCGTCTGCTCACCAAAGGATCGAGTCGGTGTGTGCCGTCGACGACAGTCGGCCGGGACCGCCGACCGCGCCGGGTGCTCCGTCGCTCGTTCGGGCCGCCCGGACGAGCAACGGAAAGGGGCTCACGATGGTGCGACGAAGCGGGCGCCGACAGGTCACCGCCCTGGTGGCGGTGCCGTGCGCGGCGGCACTCGTCCTGTCCCTGACGGTCGCGACACCTGCGGTCGCCGCCCCGGAGGAGGTCGGGCCGGTCTTCGTCGACGGCCAGGCCCAGATCGTGCCCGAGTTCGCCGACTCCGCCGGCTGGATCCGGCAGCAGTTGTGGGTGGAGACGGAGTTCGACTCCGACGGCGACGGCCGGCGCGACCGGATGCACGTGGACGTCACCCGACCGGGACAGACCGACGACGGACTCAAGGTGCCGATCGTCTACGAGACCAGTCCCTACTACGCGGGCACCGCCTCCACCCAGGCGCAGTACTTCTGGAACGTCCGGCACGAGCTGGGGGAGGAGCCGCCCGCCCGGGTCTCCCCGCCCGCCATCGCCCACCGCGCGACCCGGACGGCGGTCTCCACCAGCGAGGTCGCCACCTGGGTGCCGCGTGGCTTCGCCGTGGTGCACTCCGACTCGCCGGGCACCGGCCTGTCGCAGGGCTGCCCGACCGTGGGCGGCAGCAACGAGTCGTTGGCGCCGAAGGCGGTCATCGACTGGTTGAACGGACGGGCCACGGGCTACACCAGCGTCGACGGTGACGTGCAGGTCGCGGCCACCGGCTGGTCCACCGGCAAGGTCGGCATGACCGGTACGTCGTACAACGGCACGCTGCCGCTGGCCGCCGCCACCACCGGAGTGGACGGACTCGAAGCGATCATCCCGATCGCGCCGAACACCTCGTACTACCACTACTACCGGGCCAACGGCCTGGTCCGGAACCCGGGTGGCTGGGTCGGCGAGGACATCGACTACCTGTTCGACTACGTCCACAGTGGCTACCCGGACCGCCGGGCGTACTGCGTCGAGCAGGTCCGGGTCAACGAGCTGAACCGCTTCCAGGACCGCCGCAACGGCGACTACAACGACTTCTGGGCCGGACGCGACTACCTGCACGCCATCGGCGGCGTACGCGCGGCGACCCTGATGGCACACGCCTTCAACGACTGGAACGTGATGCCCGAGCACAGCGTCCGGATCACCGACGCGCTCAAGGCTCAGGGCACGCCCGTGCAGATGTACTTCCACCAGGGCGGACACGGTGGTGCGCCGCCGCTGGAGATGCGCAACAAGTGGTTCAGCCGCTACCTGTACGGCGTGCCCAACGGCGTGGAGGATGACGCACGGGCCTGGGTGGTCCGCAACGAGACCGGGACCAGCACGCTCACCCCTTACCCGGACTATCCGAACCCGGCCGCGCAACCGGTGACCATGGTCCTCCAGCCCGGCGGCGACACCAGCGGTGGGCTGACCTCGCTGGCGTTGCCGGGCGTCGGCGTCGAATCACTCGTGGACGCCGGTGACACCGCCTGCAACGCCGGTGCCCTCGCCACCACCGTCTCCGACCAGCGGCTGCTCTACGTCACGCCGGAACTTACCGCCCCGGTGCACATCTCCGGCACCGCCACCGTGACGCTGCGGATGCGGTCGAGCAAGCCGGCGGTCAACCTGTCGGTGGCGCTGGTACGCCTGCCCTGGACCAGCGCGTCGGGCTGCACCTCCAGCACCCAGGGCAGCACCACCAGCATCATCACCCGGGGCTGGGCCGACCCGCAGAACCGCCACTCGCTGACCCGCGGCGAGCCGCTCGTGCCGGGGGAGTTCGTCGAGGTGACCGTACCGTTGCAGCCGGACGACCAGGTCGTGCCCGCTGGCTACCGGATCGGCCTGATGGTCTTCTCCACCGACCGGGAGTTCACCCTGCAACCGGCCCCGGGCACCGTGCTCGGCGTGGACCTGGCGGCGTCGCGGCTGCGGCTGCCGGTGGTCGGCGGGCCGCTCGCCATGCCGATCTGCGTGGGCACCGACACCCGGGCGACCGTGGTGGTCGGCGGCGTGGACAGCCGGGTGGCCAACCGTGTGCTGGCCGGCACCTGCACGATCAACGACCACATCCTCGACGGGGAGCCGTGGCCGAACCGTGGTCAGTTCGTGCGGCACGTCAACGAGGTGGTGGACCGGCTGGTCACGGCCGGGGTGCTCACGCCGGGCCAGCGTGGACCGATCGTGTCGGCGGCCGCCCGCTCCGGCGTCGGCGGCTGACCGAGATGTAAGGAGGGGTCCCCTGCTAACGCCTGGTGTATAGCAGGGGACCCCTGCTTACACGCAGGGCGATCGCGAGGGTGGGGCAGCCCGGTCGGACCGCCCCGCCCTCGCGCCGTCGTCAGCTGGTCGGGAAGTTGTCCGGGGTACGGATCCGGTCGCGGACCCACACCCCGGCGGGCTTGAGCACACCGGTACCGGTGTACGAGCTGCCGTTGCAGGTGCCGGTGTTGAAGACGGCACCACTGCGGAAGTCGTCGGAGAAGTTCCAGTTCACCCAACTGATCTTCTTGGTGGCCATCAGGTCCAGATACTGCTGGGCACGGGTGAAGTCGTTCGCCCCGTCACCGGAGGCGGTCTGGGTGCCGAACTCGGTGACGAAGACCGGCAACCGGTCGGCAGTCCGGGACAGCGCGTTCAGGTACGTCGTGCCGTGCGAGGCGGCGTAGAAGTGGAACGTGTACATGATGTTCGACGCGTTGACCGGGCTGTTGACGATCTCGGTCTCCGAGGAGCCCTCGGACAGGCCCAGCGACGACCAGGCGCGGGTGCCGACCAGCACCACGCCGTCCGGGTCCTGGGCCCGGATGACCGGGATGATCTGCTCGGCGTAGCTCTTGATCGACGCCCAGCTCACCCCGTTCGGCTCGTTGGCCACCTCGTACAGGATGTTGGTCTTGTCCTTGTGGCGCTGGGCGATCTCGGTGAAGAAGGTGCGGGCCCGGGCCAGGTTGTGGTTCGGGTCGCCCGGGGTGAGCATGTGCCAGTCGACGATGGCGTACATGCCGCGTGCGGTGGCCCGTTCGATGTAGTCGTGCACCCGGTCGGTGAAGCCGCGCGGGTCGGTCTCGTAGCCGCCCTCCTGGATGTACATGGAGATGCGCAGCACGTCGGCGTTCCAGTCGTGGGCGAGCGCGTCCAGCGAGGCGTTGTTGACGCACTGCGAGTACCACTGGATGCCGTGGGTGCTCATGCCACGCAACTGGATCGGCCGGCCGTACCGGTTGCAGAGCTGCACGCCACAGACCCGCAGTTGACCGTTGATCGAGGCGGGGGTGCCGGTCACCGTACCGGGTGCGGTGGTCGCGGAGACCGTCGTGCTCGCCGCCGAGACGTTGCCGGCGGCGTCGCGGGCCCGGACCGAGAAGGTGTACGCGGTGGCGGGGCTCAGGCCGCCGACGGTGGCCGAGGTGGTGCCGACGACGCTGGTGGCGAGCGTGCTGCCCCGGTAGACGTCGTAGCCGGTGACCCCGACGTTGTCGGTCGCGGCGTTCCAGGCCAGCGCCACGCTCGACGTGCTGGTGCCGGTGACCCGGAGGTTGCCGGGCACGCTGGGCGCCTGGGTGTCGGCGCTGCCGCCGCTGCACGAGCCGCCGTTGACGGTGCAGTTGGTCGGCGTGCCGCTGCCGGTGACGATGAAACCGAACGTGGTCGACGCACCGGCGGTCAGGGTGCCGTTCCAGCTGCGGTTGGTGAAGCTGTGCCGGCTGCCGCTGCTGGTCAGCAGGGCGTCCCAGTAGCTGCCGAGGGTGGAGCCGGCCGGCAGGTCGAAGTCGACCCGCCAACTGGTGATGGTGGTGCCGGTGTCGTTGCGGACGGTGAAGCGGGCCTCGTAGCCGCCACCCCACTCCTGGACCTTGGCGAAGTTCGCGGTCGCGGCCTGTGCGCCGGGGGCGGCGACCAGGACGCCGGCGATGGCGAGTGTGGCGGCGAGGACTCCGGACACCGCAGTACGCAGTCTGGACATTCCACTCCCTCTGTCGTCATGGGGTAGCTGCCGACACGCGTCGAAACAGGACTGTAAAGATGTCTTACAGTCGGGTCAACCCATCGACGGAGGCGCACGTCCATGCGACGTTCACGGGAGCTGGGTCCGCAGGCGCTCGCGAGCGGACCCGAGGGCGAAGCCCAGCAGGTTGAGACCCTGCCATCGGGCCGGGTCGGCGGCCCGGGGATCGTCGGCGGTGAGCCCGATGCCCCAGATCCGGTCGACCGGGCTGGCCTCGACCAGGATCCGGTCGCCGGTGCCGAGCAGGAAGGCGCGCAGGTCGGGGTGCTGGCCGAACTTCGCGACGCTGGCGTCGACCACGATCGCGTACCGGTGGGCCTCCCAGGTGGCCTGGTCGAAGCCCCGGACCTGCCGCCCGAGCGACTTGGCCCGCCGCGGATCGGCCCCGGTCAGGATGCGGGCGGCCAGCTCGTCCTCGCCGAACAGCGTCGCCTTGGACCACATCATGTAGTGCTCGGCGGTGGCGAACTCGTGTCCGTCGACGGTGAACCGGGCGGGCCACCACTGGCTCAGGCAGCCGACCCCGACGCTGCCGTCCCGCTGCGGCCGGTGACCCCAGAACCGCAGATACCGTAGGTCGGCCCCGGAGGAGACGAGGTCGATCAGTTCCGCCACGCTGGACACGTTCACGGCGGCCAGTCTTCCCGTCCACCGCGTCGACCGCAGCCCGGTTTCCGGCCACACGCGTGCGGCGTCGCCCCGGCCCTCTCGGCCGGGACGACGCCGGTCATCTCGGCGGGGTCAGCTCCGCGGGACGTTCATCCGAGCGGGGATGAGGTCGTAGCGCGCGGGGTCGATGTCGTCCAGGGTGCCGTCGGTGATCGAGTTGACGATGCCGAAGAGCCCGTCCTCGACCTGCTTGGTCAGCATGCCGTGCTGCTTCTGGCCCCACGACTGGGTCTGGCCACGCGTCTCGAACAGGATGGTGGCGCTACCGCGCAGCGCGAACGAACCCAGCGCGGTGCCGGGCAGGTTCGTGTTCTGCGGGTAGAGCGTGACCTTGCTCTGCGGGGAGTTGCCGGACTGGAGTGCGTCGTAGACCGCGACGTTCACCCGGCGCGACGCGTCGTAGTCGAACTTCGGCCAGTTGCCGTGCTGCGCCGGGTCCGTGATGAAGCGTCCGGAGATCGACAGGGTGGTGTAGTCGTCCATCCCCACACCGGTGTAGCAGGCGGCCTGGTTGTGCAGGTCGGCGAAGACGTCGACGGTGCCGAACTCCCGCTCCAGCGAACGGTAGACGTCCCGGGCGGTCTGGCCCTCCGGGGTGATGTACCAGCCGACGGAGGCGCTGTTGCCCGGGAAGTCGCCGGGGCTGGGCACGTAGTCGAGGTTGGGGTTGAAGTCGCGGTTCACGTCGAACCCGCCGACCCGGGTGTTGTAGTTCCAGGCGGTCCGTGCGTCGGCCAACTGTGGGAAGTCGGCGACGACGTCGGCCCAGGTGCGGGCGTTCTGCCGGGTGTCCAGCTCGCTGCCGTCCGGGTTGAGCTTGGGGATGGCCACCACGGTGACCGCCTTGCGGATCTCCGCGGACCGCTTCGAGTTGTTGCCCAGCGTCCGCAGGGCGTCGAGCACCGCGGCCGTACCGTGCATCTCGTTGCCGTGGATCTGGCTCTGGATCAGGACGACCCGGTCGCCCTCGCCGACCCGGGCGGTCCAGATCTCGCGACCGTGGTTCGAATGGCCGGCCACGTCGACGCGGACCTTGCCGTTGCTGGTGTGCTCGATCTGCCGAAGGCTCCGACGGAGTTCCTCGTGGCTGATGAAGCCCTGCACCGACTTGTTGCCGGTCTCGTTTCCGCAGTGCGATTCGAGAGGTTGGGCGACCGCCGGCCCGGTGAGTGCCACCACGGCACCGGGGGCACCGATGAGTAGTGTGGCGGCGACCGCGACAGAACGCTTGACTCGACGTGTTGGCGATGCCGCCATAGCTGAGCGCATGAATGTCCTCCACAGTGATCGGGTGGATCTAGTCCGTCACCTAAGCACAGGTCAGGGCCGGTAGCAATGCGCGGCGGAGAGATCGGCCACCGTTTGCTGCCGAATGTCGGAACCGTATTGCCGAAAGCATTCCGATCGATTTTCGGGAGGGCTCGCCGGGTGGCGGAGGGAAGTCTCAAGAATTCCTCAACAGTCGACCGGGAAGCTGCACTCCGAGCATGCGGACGACTATTTTCGCGCGCACGGTCAGGAGTGGCCGGGAGATGTTCCGACGATTGTCGGAAATCGGTTCGGCGATTGTAGAAACAGTTTCCTGCAATTGTTTCCGATGCCTCGACAGATGTCGGAGGCGGCTCAGTCGGCCGACGGTTTCGGGGTGCCGCAGAGCGTGGTGCCGGGCGGGATGACCTCTTCGGCGCTGTGGATGCGGTACGGCGGCGGCCCCAACCGGCCGGACGGGTCGATCGGCGTGACGTTCAGCAACTGCAGGAACTTGTTGATCACCTTCGCCACCGGGGCCAGGATCGTGTAGCCGATGCCGTACGAGGCCCGGATGCCGATGCCCACGCCACGGCACACCGCCAGCGGCGCGCCCAGCGCCGACCCCATCGTCGTCCCGTACGCCGTCGACACCTCGAAGAAGAGGCCAGCCTTGAGCACGAACGCGCTGAACCCCAGGTCGAACCGGACCCGGTGCTCGGTGAGCAGGCCCGTCACGCCGACCGGCACCCCGCGCAGCGAGTTGATCAGGCTTTCCTTGCGCTGGAAGTTCTTGCTGACCTGTGGGCCGAACGTACCGCCCGCGTACCCGTACCCGAGCGAGCCGGCCAGCGAGAACTCGCCGTTGCCCTTGAGCGTCCCGGCCTTCGCGCCGAACGCCGTGGTGACCTTGACCGTCTGACTGATCGTCAGCGCCAGCGGCACGCCGACCACGGTGCCCATCGGGATGCTGAACTCCACCGGGATGGGGAGCACCGCCCTGATGTTCTGCCCGTCCCGGATCCCGGCCTCGAACGAGTACCGGATCCCGAAGCCGCCACTGATCGACAGCTCTGCCCGGGCCACCGAGCCGCCCTTGATGCTCAGGTAGAAGCCCGCCTCCGGCTGCTGAAAGGTCAGCGCAGCCCGCCCGAACAGCTTGGTGCCGTTGCGGTCGTAGTGGAAGCTGACCTCGGCACCGCGGTTGAGGCTGACGCCGGTGGAGAAGTTGGCGACGACCGACCTGACCTCACCGCCGCCCCGGGTCGGCGCCGGCTGCGCGGGCCGGGGCGGCAGCGGGGCGAGTCTCAGCGCGCCGCTGCGGCCGGCCCGGCCCGACGGGGTGGCCAGCGCGGCGTCGGCCTCCTCCTCGCCGAGCGCCCAGATCGGCTCCCCCGCCTGGTAGGCGACCGGGTCCTCGATCGCGATGCCCTGCTTCTCGAGGGTGCCGTCGCGGATCACGTCGGTGATGGTGACCGGCCCGATCGTGACCAGCAGGTCCCCACCCTCGCGCCGCAGGTCGAGCACCCGGCCGACGCCACGGCCGGTGACGAACATGACCTTCCCGGGCGCGAGGTCGTCGGCGCGGGGCGCGGCAGCGTCGATCCGCCAGGTGAGGCCGTCGGCGGTGACCGAGCGCACCGCGCGGCCACCGCCGCCGACGAGGACCACGTCCGGCTGGTACGTCAGGTCGGGGTGCGGCACGGGTGCCATCCCGTACCGCAGCGCGGACTCGCTGTACGGGTCCTCGTCCACCACGCCGAACGCGTCGACCGGTGACCTGCCGGTGCAGGCCGTGCCGGTCAGTAGCAGCACCACCGTGAGGACGGCCGAGACGAGCTTGCGCACCAGGGACTCCTCGCCGCCGGGGGTACGACCCGCCGTTCCGGCCGCCGAGCGGCGGCGTGGTCCGGTCGGATCGGGTCAGCGGCGGTGCGATCGACAGTAGAGTCCGCTCGGCGCGGAGGAATCCGGAGTTTCCCCACCCATCGGGAGCACCGCACGGGCCGGTCGCCGGTCTCCGAGGGGTGTTCCGATTCCTCCGCCCGGGCGGCCGGACAGTGCGACAGTGGTCGGGAGGGCACGGGTCGGGGGCGGGGGAGTCGATGCGGATCGGGTACAAGCTGGCCAGCGAGGGATTCGGGCCGACCGAGATCATCCGGCAGGCGGTCCGGGCCGAGCAGGTCGGATTCGACTTCGTCGAGATGAGCGACCACTTCCACCCGTGGCTGGACGTCCAGGGCCACTCCTCGTTCACCTGGACGGTGCTCGGCGCCGTCGCCGCGCGTACCGACCGGATCGGTCTGGCCACCGGGGTGACCTGCCCGACGGTGCGCTACCACCCGGCGATCATCGCGCAGGCCGCCGCCACCCTCGCGATCATCTCCGACAACCGGTTCACGCTCGGCGTCGGCGCCGGTGAGCGTCTCAACGAGCACGTCGTCGGCCAGGGGTTTCCGAGCGCACGCGGGCGGCACGAGCGGCTGCGCGAGGCGCTGGACATCATCCGGCTGCTCTGGTCCGGCGGCTACCACTCGTACGAGGGCAAGCACCTGCACCTGGAGGACGCGCGGGTGTTCGACCTGCCGGACCGTCCGCCGGTCATCGCCGTCGCCGCCAGCGGTGCCGCGTCGGTGGCCATCGCCGCCGAGCTGGGCGACGGGCTGTTCGCCACCGAGCCGGTGGCCGACCTGGTGCAGAACTACCAGCGGCTCGGCGGTCAGGGGCCGCGCTACGCGGAGGTCCCGATGGCCTGGGCCACCGACGAGGAGCAGGCGGTGCAGGCCGCCTGGGAGACCAGCCGCTGGGCGGTCACCGGCTGGAAGGTGATGAGCGAGCTGCCGAACCCGGTCAACTTCGAGGCCGCCGCGCGGACCGTCACCCTGGACGACGTCCGCGCGCAGTTCGCCGTCGGCCCCGACCCGGACACCTACGTCCAGGCGGTCCGCACGTACGTCGACGCCGGTTTCGACCACATCGTGCTGCAGAACGCCGGACCGGATCCGGACGGGTTCCTCGACTTCTTCCGCGACGTCCTGGCCGAGCGCCTGCGCGCACTCGGCTGACCGACACGCTCCCGAACGCGCGCCGCGTACCCGCCTCGTCGCGGGGTGTCGCGGCGCGTCGTCGTGCTCTGCCCCGGTGCGCGGGCGCGGCTAGGCTCGATCATGCCGCCCCCGCCCCACCCCGTGGCGGCCCGCGTCGACCCGTCCTACCTGGGAGAGCTGTGACCCTCGTCAGCGCCTACACCGCCTCGTCCGCGACCGCGCCCCTCGCGCCGGGTCAGATCCGTCGGCGGGAGGTGGGACCCCGCGACGTGCTGATCCAGATCGCCTGGGCGGGAATCTGCCACTCCGACATCCACACCGTGCGCGGCGACTGGGGCACCGTGCCGTACCCGCTGACCGTCGGGCACGAGATCGTCGGCGTCGTGAGCGAGGTCGGTGCGGAGGTGTCCCGGCACGCCGTGGGTGACCGGGTCGGGGTCGGCTGCATGGTCGACTCGTGCCGGGAGTGCGCCAACTGCCAGGCCGGTCAGGAGCAGTACTGCCTACGCGGGTTCACCGACACCTACAACGGCACCGACCGGGACGGCTCGGTCACCCAGGGCGGCTACTCGACGCACATCGTGGTGGACGAGCACTTCGTGCTGCGGATCCCCGAGTCGATCCCGTTCGAGAAGGCCGCGCCGCTGCTCTGCGCCGGCATCACCACGTACTCGCCGCTGCGGCACTGGAAGGCCGGGCCCGGCAGCCGGGTCGCGGTGGTCGGCCTCGGCGGTCTCGGCCACATGGCGGTGCAGCTCGCCGCCGCGATGGGCGCGGAGGTGACGGTGCTGTCCCAGACGCTGAACAAGCGCGACGACGGGCTGCGCCTCGGTGCCACGCACTACCACGCCACCAACGACCCGGAGACCTTCACCCGGCTGCGGTACGGCTTCGACCTGATCGTCAACACGGTGAGCGCGCAGATCGACCTGGAGGACTACCTGAACCTGCTCGCTCTGGACGGCACGCTGGTGACCGTCGGCGCGCCGCCGGAGCCGATGCCGGTCCGCATGTTCACGCTCTTCGACAACCGACGCTCGCTGGCCGGGTCCACCATCGGCGGGATCCGCGAGACCCAGGAGATGCTCGACTTCTGCGCCGAGCGGGGGATCGCCCCCGAGGTGGAGGTGATCGAGGCCGCCCAGGTCAACGACGCCTGGGAGCGGGTGCTCGCCGCCGACGTGCGCTACCGGTTCGTGATCGACATGTCCACGATGACGTCCTGAGCCGAGGTGCGCCGACGCGTGCTCGGCCCGCCTTTTCCTCAATTTTCGCCGCCACCTGGTTCGCTGCTCGCAGGACCGGACGACGCAGCAGACCGCCGAAGGAGACGAATGCGATACCACGTGTGGGCCGGATCGGCCCTGGCCGTACTGCTGGTGGCCGGGACCGCCGCGTGCGGCAACGGTGACACCGACGCCACCGGTCCCGGCCCGGACCCGGGACCGGTGGCCACCAGTACGGCGAGCAGCTCCCCGTCGGCGGCGCCCGACCTCGACGCGGGGGAGGAACTGGCCCGGGGCATCGACGTGCCGTGGGGGCTGGCGTTCCTGCCCGGCGGCGACGCGCTGGTCGCCGAGCGCAACACCGGCCGGGTCCTGCGGATATCCCCGGGCGGCGGCACGCCCGACGAGGTCACCACGGTGCCCGGCGTGAGCGCCGGTGGTGAGGGCGGGCTGCTCGGGCTCGCCGTGTCGCCGGACTTCGCCGACGACGACCTGGTCTACGCCTACTTCACCGCGTCCGACGACAACCGCATCGTCCGGTTCCGGCTCGACGGCGGCCAGCCGGAGGTGGTCTTCTCCGGTATCCCCAAGGCCAGCTTCCACAACGGCGGACGCATCGCCTTCGGCCCCGACGGCATGCTGTACGTCGGCACCGGCGACGCCGGGGACACCGGCAGCTCGCAGGACCCGGCCAGCCCGGCCGGCAAGATCCTGCGGCTCACGCCGGACGGCGAACCGGCGCCCGGCAACCCGACCGCCGGTTCCCCGGTCTACAGCCTCGGGCACCGCAACGTGCAGGGCCTGGCCTGGGACCCGGAGGGCCGACTCTTCGCCACCGAGTTCGGCCAGAACGACGTCGACGAGGTCAACCTGATCCAGGCCGGGGGCAACTACGGCTGGCCCGAGGTCGAGGGCGAGGGCGACACGGCGGGCGGGCGCTACACCAACCCGCTGATCACCTGGTCCACCCGGGAGGCGTCGCCGTCCGGCATGGCGATCACCGCCGGCAACGCCTACGTCGCGGCGCTGCGCGGCGAGCGGCTCTGGGTGGTGCCGCTCGACGGCGACCGGCTCGGCGAGCCGTCCGCGCGGCTCGACGGGTACGGGCGGCTGCGGACCGTGCAGGTGGCCCCGGACGGAGCGCTCTGGGTCACCACGTCCAACACCGACGGGCGGGGCGACGTCCGCGACGGCGACGACCGGGTGCTGCGCTTCCCGGCTCGCTGAACCGTGACCCGGCGGGCCCGACGGGTCCGCCGGGGATGCGGTGTCAGGCCACCGCGCCGTGCAGGACCACGTGCTCCGGCGGCGCGGTGCCGAACACCACGTCACCGTGGAAGACGGCCCGACCCGACGGCCCGTCCAGGCTGAACGAGACGCGGTCGAACCGGCTGCCGTCGAGGCGGGTGGTGCCGTGGAACTGGGCACCGGTGAAGTCGACGTGTCCGGCCTCACCGCCACGCAGGTCGAGGTCGACCAGCGTGGCGCCGCAGAGCCACAGGTGCACCCCCCGCCACTGTCCCGGCCCCGGACGCAGCCGGTCGGCGAGCAGCCGCTGCGCCAGTCGCCGTTCCCGCAGCAGGGCGTCCTGCCCGGCGGTGCGGCCCTCGGCGTCCAGCGGGAACGGCACGGGCACCCGCAGGAAGGCGCAGAACGCCGTCACGACGTGCTGCCGCAGCTCGGGTCGGTCGTCCCCGAGACGGGCCAGGATCCGCAGCCCGGCCGCACGCACCACCGGGTCGGTGTCGGCCAACTGCCGGGTGTACGGCGCAACCGAGGCGTCCGGCGTGAGGGGACCGCCCGTGGCGTCCACCGTCCAGCCGAACGGCCACTCCGACTCGCCGTCGTCGGTGCCGCCGGACCAGTGGGCGCCGGTCAGGTCACCGCCGGGGTGGGTGAGGTGGGCCCGCCCGGCGAACCGGGCACCGCTGAAGGTCGCCCGGGCCCCGAAGCGGGCGTGGTGGAACCAGGCCGGGCCGTCGAAGCGTACGTCCCGGAACGACACGTCGCCGACGAACCGCGCGCCGTCGCCACCCTCCTCCCAGCCCTGGTAGTCCTCCACCAGGACCGCCACCGGCCAGTGCGGGTCGTCCTCGTTGGGCTCGTCCCACGGCGCCGGGGTGATCTCGTCCACCGTGTCCCACGCCTCGTCCTCCTCCCACCAGGTCTCGGCGCCCCGGCCGAACCAGGCCATGCCGGCGAACACCGCGCCGGTGAAGTCGGTCCGTCCCCGGAACCGGGTCCGGCCGAAGGCGGCGTCGCCGGTGACCCGCAGGCCGGTGAAGGTGGCGTCGTCGGCGAAGACCGCGCGCGAGAACGACGCGTCGGTGTCGACGACGGCCCCCTCGAAAGCGGTGACACCGTTAAACCGGGCGTCGGCGAACCGGGCCGCCCGCAGTCGACAGGCCCGGAAGTCGGCGTCGTGCAGCGTCGCGCCGGACAGGTCCACACCGATCCCGTCCCAGGGCGGGTTCCTCGGGGCCGGGCCGGAACCGCGTAGTCGGTCGGTGAGCAGGCGCAGCACCGTCCGACGTTCCTCGGCATCGACGTTCCCCGGCGCGGGCGCGGTCCGTAGCCACGCGCAGATCGTGTCGGCGACCGGCTGTCGCCGTGCGGGGTCGGTCGCGCCGAGGGCGACCAGTTCCTGCGCCGCCGCGAACCGCGCGCCGGGCGCGGCGGTGGTCAGCCGTCGCACCGCCTCGCCGTACGCCGTCGAGGTGTCGTCCACGGCGCGAGCCTAGTACGGCGACGCCCATCGTGATCATGGTCGGTCGGGCCGCTTCACTGTGGCGCCGCTCAGGACGCGGGTGCGGTGCGGGCCCCTGCGGTCAGGATCGCCTCGGCCAGGGCGGCCACCGTGTCGGCGGGCGCGCTGTCGCGGTGCAGCAGGACGAACTCCACCTCGCCCAGCGGCGGCAACCGGTGTCCGGCCGGGGCCGGCACCAGCCCGGGCGGGACCAGCTCGGCGGAGTGTGCCATCACCCCGAGACCGGCGCGGGTCGCCGCCACCAGCCCACCGAGGCTGGTGCTGGTGCAGGCGAGCTGCCAGGCGCGACCGGCCGCGCCCAGCGCGTCCAGGGCCTGCGCGCGGGAGATGCTCGGCGGCGGGTACGCGACCAGCGGCACCGGTTCGTCCGGGCCGAGCCGGTGACCGGGGGCCGCCAGCCAGATCAGTCGGTCCCGCCAGACCAGCCGGCCCCGGTCCTGCCCGGCCAGGCGCTTGGCGAAGACCACGTCGAGCTGCTGCGCGTCGAGCCGGTGGTGCAGGGTGCCGCTCAGGTCGACGGTCAGCTCCAGGTGCACCAGCGGATGGCGGTGCCGGAAGTCGCGCAGCACCCGGGGCAGGTGGGTGGAGATCAGGTCGTCGGAGACCCCGAGCCGCAACCGGCCGCGTACCGGTCCGGCGGCGAAGTGGCGTCGGGCCCGGTCGCCCGCGTCCAGGATGTCGCGGGCGAAGGTCACCATCGCCTCGCCGTCGACGGTGAGGCCGACGCTGTGCGTGTCCCGCACGAACAACGCGCGGCCGGTCTCGGCCTCCAGCCGCCGGACGTGCTGACTCACCGTGGACTGGCGCAGCCCCAGTCGGGCCGCCGCCCGGGTGAAGCTCAGAGCCTGGGCCACCGCCAGGAAGCTGCGGAGCTGAACGGGGTCGTACACCCGGCGAAGCTATCACGTTGTGTGATGGCAGTCAGCGCGATGATCGCCTTTCCCACTGATCCATCCGGGCCGACAATGGTCGGGCAGCCGCCCCGAGGTGGGCGGACGGCAGGAGCGACCGGAGGGGAGAGGCGATGCGCTGGCCGCGTCGGCTGCCGATCGACCCGTTCATCGCGGCACTGTTCGGCACCGTGGCGCTGGCCGCCCTGCTCCCGCTGAGGGGCACGGCCGCCGAGGTGGGGCGGGTGGCGGCCCAGCTCGCGGTGGCGTTGCTTTTCTTCCTGCACGGCGCCAAGATCGCCCCGAGGGCGGCGCTCGCCGGTGCCCGGCACTGGCGGCTGCACGCGGTGGTGCTGCTCGCCACGTTCGTCCTCTTCCCGCTGCTCGGGCTCGCCGCCGCGCCACTGCGACCGTCGGTGCTGACCCCCGAGCTGTACCAGGGTTTGCTCTTCCTCTGCGCCGTCCCCTCGACGGTGCAGACCTCGATCGCGTTCACCGCCATCGCCCGGGGCAACGTGCCGGCGGCGGTCTTCACCGCCTCCTTCTCCAACATCGCCGGCATCGCGCTCACGCCGCTGCTGGTCACCCTGCTGCTCCAGGGCTCCGGCGAGGTACGCGTCAGCGCCGGCTCGATCGGCACGGTGGTGCTGCAACTGCTCGTGCCGTTCGTCGCGGGGCAACTCTCCCGCCGGTGGACCGCCGGCTGGATCGAGCGGCACCGCTCACTGACCGGCCGGGTCGACCGGGGCGCGATCCTGCTGGTGGTCTACTCGGCCTTCAGCGCCGGTGTGGTGGCCGGGGTCTGGGACGAGGTCTCACCCGGGCGGTTGGCCATCCTGATCGCCGTCGTCGCCGGGCTGCTCGCGCTGGTGCTGGGGCTGCTGTACGCCGGTGGCCGGCTGCTCCGCTTCGACCGGCCCGACCGGGTGACGATCCTGTTCTGCGGGGCCAAGAAGAGCCTGGCCACCGGGCTGCCGATGGCCGCCGTGCTGGTGCAGCCCGAGGCGCTCGGCCTGCTGGTGCTGCCCCTGATGATCTACCACCAGATCCAACTCGTCGTCTGTGCGTGGATCGCCCGCCGCTGGGCCGACCGCGGGTAAGGAGGGGTCCCCTACTAACGCCTCGTGTATAGGAGGGGTCCCCTCCTTTCACCTCAGGGCGTGCGGCGTGGACGGAAGGCGCGGCCCCGGCCCAGCGCGTCGGTGTATCCCCACCGACCGGGGATGTCGAGCAGCTCGATCTGGCCCATCTGTTCCGGCACCCCGGCCTCCACCGCCAGGTGGTTCGCGTACGGCTCCAGGCCGAGCAGCGTCCGCAGCACCATCAGGGGCGTACCGCTGGACGGGGCGTACGGGCTGTCGGCGAGCCCGTACGGCACCGGGACCTTGGTGGCGGCCCGGTCGTAGCCGGTGAGGTACGCGGGCAGCCGGCCGTCGAAGTAGCGGCTCGCCTCCAGCATCCCCTCGGCGATGCGCGCCGCCTCGGCCCGGAACCCGGCCCGACACAGGCCCCAGGCGATCATCGAGTTGTCCCAGGGCCAGACCGCGCCGGTGTGCCGCCCGAGCGGGTTGTAGCCGGGTTCGTCCTCGGCGACGGTACGGATGCCCCAGCCCGACCAGAGGCCGGGACCGAACAGGTGCCGCACCACGTCGTCGCGCCGCGACATCGGGACCATGTCGCTCCAGAGCAGGTGGCCCATGTTCGAGGCCAGCCCGTCCACCGGTCGGCCGTCGACGGAGAGCGCCACCGCGTAGTGCCCCCGCTCGGGCAGCCAGAAGTCCCGGTCGAAGCGGTCCTGCAACTCGGCGGCCTCGCGGTCCAGTCTGTCGGCCCACTCCGGGTCCCCCCAGAACAGGCGTGCCATCCGGGCGGCCCGCCGTTTGGCGTCGTAGGTGTAGCCCTGGACCTCACAGGTCGCCTGCGGAAACCCGGCCGGACGGCCGTCGGCGAAGCAGATCGCCTGCGCCGAACTGCGCCAGGTGCCGCCCACCTGCTCGGTGCGGCTGGTCTGGCACCCGGCCCAGACGTAACCGGTGCGATGCGGGTCGGCGGGACCGTCGAGCCAGGCGATGGCCGCCCGCACCTCGTACTCGTACCCGCGGACCACGTCGGCGTCGCCGGTCCACCGCTCGTACTCGTCGAGCAGGATGACGAAGAGCGCGGTGGTGTCGACGGCGGTGAAGTTTGCCGACTCGGGGGTGTCGTTGAAGGCGGCCGAGTCGCCGTACCGGCACTCCTGGACGATCTTGCCTGGCTGTTCGCCCCGGAACGGGTCGTCGCGCGCGCCCTGGGTCAGCGCCAGGATGCGCAGGGTCCGGGCCGCCCGTTCCGGCAGGAAGGGCAGCGCCTGGAAGCTGCTGACCAGGCTCTCCCGGACCAGCAGGGTCATCGACCAGGGCAGGCCGGTGGCGGGTAGCGCCTCGAGGTAGTTGAGGCCGGGGTAGTGCAGCGCGGCGAGGTCGTGCACGGACCGCTCGTACGCCTGCTGCAACGGCGCGTAGTCGGCGCGTAGCCGGGGTGCCGACGAGGTCAGCCGGGCGATGTCGGTCAGGAGTCGGGTGTCGGCGCGCCCGGTCGAGCTGTTCAGCCGCTCCCGCAGGTCACGGCTGTGCAGGTCGCGGACGAGGGTGAGCACCCGCAGCCGGGTGCTCCAGGCGCTCTTCGCCTCGATCGTGACCGTGAAGGTCAACCCGTCCTCGTCGATGACGGCCGGTTCGCTGGCCGTGACCACGGTCTCCCGGTGCAGGCTCTCCCGCTTGTAGTGCAGCCGCAGGGTGTCGCGCTCCACCGTCGCGACCACCGGTCGGTCCCGGCGGAGGCCGCTGCGGACCTCGGGGACCTCGGCGAAGTCCGCGGCGACCGCCAGCCGCATGGTGTAGCGCACCGCTGCGGGCGCGTGGTTGAGCAGGGTGATCTCCTCCTGGAACTCCTTGTCCACCCGGCGTCGCCGCATGATCGAGGTGGTCGCGCTGACGTAGTGGGTGGGCTCGCCGGGCACCAGTCCGAACCGGGACTCCCAGGTGTGCACCGCGTCATGGGAGAGCACCGAGAGTTGTTCCCCGTCGAGGGTCAGGTCCCAGGTCGACAGGAACCGGGTGTCGAAGAAGTAGAGGCCCATCGGCGTGGTCGGTGTGGTCCCGACGTTCCCGTTGGCTTCGCTGATCATGAACAGGCTGCCGGCGAAGATGCGGGTGGCCTGCTGGAGCCCGACCAGGCCGGGCTCGGCGAAGGTCGTACCCGGTTCGGCCGGCTCGGTGGCGCCACTGTAGGCGGCGACCGGCAGCAGCCGGCGGAAGAGGTGCATCAGGGCGAGGTCGCCCTCGACCGAGAGCACTCCCCGGAACAGCATCGAGACGAAGTGGTCGTGGCCGGCGAGGAGGCGCTCGAAGGAGGCCCGGCTCATCTCCACCCGGCAGTCGGCGTGGCTGCCGTCCCGGTACGCGTGGGCGCGGCCGTCGGCGAGCGTGACGAACCAGGTGTCGTCCCCGTCGAAGTCGAGGCGGAGCACTCCGGTGGGCGTGGTGGGCAGGCGGCCGGGCGGTGTCTCGGCCAGGCTCGCGAAGAAGCTGTCGAGCAGTCCGTCCACCTGCCCCTCCCCGTCCGCCCGCCGCGCCGGTAACACGGTAAATCGGACATACAACATATAATTGTCTTCTGGTGTGGGGCCGTGCTTCAGTGGAAGTGCGGACACATCGGTCCGGGGAGGTGCGACGGTGGACGGACGGATCGCGGCAGGGATGCGCCACCACACGTACGGGCCCGGCCGGGGCGACACGTTCCTGCTCGTCCACGGCTGGTGCGGCGACCACACGTACCTGGAGCCCGTGGCCCGTCACCTGGCCGCCCGACCGGCCCGGGTGGTCGCCGTCGACATGCCCGGCCACGGCGACAGTCCACCCTCGCCCGACGGGTACGGCGTCGACCGGATGGGCGGCCACCTGCGCGCCCTGGTCGAGGCGCTGGACCTGCGCCGGGTCACGATGATCGGGCACAGCCTCGGCGGGGTCTGGTCGTTGGCCGCCGCAGCCGCGAACCGGAGTCGCTTCACCGGGCTGGTGATGCTCGATTCCGCGGTGGCCGGGCCGCCCGGGGCCGCCGACGCGATCGACCAGGTGGCCGAATCGCTGCGCGACGACACGTCGGGCGCGGCCCGGGAGAAGATCGTCCGCTCGTACTTCCGGCCCTACTCCGAGCCGCGCCTGGTGGAGCGGGTGGTCCGGGCGATGGGCCGGCCCGCCACCGAGATCGCCTACGAGCCGATCGCCGGCCTGGCCGCGTACGTGCGGCAGGGCGCCGACGTGGCGGCGTTGACCACCTGGGCCCGGCCGTTGCTGATGATCGGCACCGACGCGCCCTTCGCCGACTACGCCCACCTCACCCGACTCGTCCCCGAGGCGCACATCGGGCAGACCGCCGGCTCCGGGCACTTCGTGCAACTGGAGGTGCCGGCGCAGGTGAACGCGATGATCGACCGCCATCTGGAGATCACCCGCTGAGCGCGCCGCGCACGGGACGGGACGACCGACGCCGGAGCGGGACGCGCCGACCGGACGGCGCGCCACGGGCCGCCGCCGGGTCGGCCGATGACGGGGGAGCGGTGAGGACGGACGACGTACGGTCTCGGGCGCTGCTGCTGGCGGCGGTGCTGCTCGGCGCGGCCGGGATCTTCGACGCGGTCGCGGCCGGCGCCGACCTGACCGGTGACCGGTACGTCTCGATCGGCGAGGGCGTCGTCCACCAGCACGACATCACCGGGTGGGTCTGGCTGCGACTGGTCGCCGCGGTGGGCACGGCACTGGCCGGGGCGCTCGTACCCCTCGGCCGCCGTTGGTCGACGGTGCTCGCGCTGGTCGCCGTGGCGGTCTTCGTCGTGCTGCACCTGTTCCTGTTCACCTACCACCCGGTGCAGACGGTGCTGGTGCTCGGGCCGGCACTGGCCGCCGCCCGGCTGGTGCTCCTGCACCGCTCCGGCCCAGCCCCGCTGAACCGCGCCGGACCCGGCCCGGTCAGCGGGTCGGTAGGCAGACCTTCCCGGTGAAGGCGGGGTCGGGCTGCCGGAACGCCGCCCAGGCCGGGTTGGCCGCGATGGCCAGCGGCGGCGCCTGCCACGCGGCGCCGAGCCGCTGCAACAGCGGGTACTCGTCGCGCTCCTGCTGGATCGGCTCGCCGGAGAGGAAGGCGACCAGCCGGTTCTCGACCAGCGCGCGGTTCAGCAGGCCGCCGTGGACCCCGGGCATCTGGAACACCGGGATGTCGGAGTAGTCGCCGGGTGGCGCCTCGGCCGCGGTGCTGGTGGGGACGAAGGCGACCATCCGTACGCCGGGTACCGGGCACATGAGCTGGTTGCGGTAGAACGGCGCGTTGTCGACCAGCGAACGGATGAACGGCTCGTCCAGGCCGGTGCCCGGTCCACCGCCCTTGTGCAGCACGCCGAACATGACCCGCAACTGCCACCCGGTGACCACGCCCCAGCCCCGGTCCTGGTGCGGCGGCGGATAGTAGGCGCGTCCCGCGTTGATCAGCGGGCTGAACATCGCCAGCGCGTCGACCGCCGGATGGGCCCCCTCGTCGAGGTAGGTGCGGGCGACCATGGCACCCTCGCTCTCGCCGATCAGCGCGATCGGTCGCCCGGTACGCCCGTGCAGCCGCTGCACCTGCTCGCCGAGCAGCCGTACGCTCTGCGCCACCGAGATCGTGGTGTCCCGCGGCCCGTACGGCAGGGGGGTGCCGTCCGGGGCCAGTCCCCGGTAGGAGAACCGCTCGACCCGCTCGTCGGCCGGTGCCTCGCCGCCGTACGCGGAGCCGTAGCCGGCGAGGACGATGACCGCCTGCGGCACCTCCGGCGGCAGCGGGTGGTCGAGCACCACCGCCTCGGCCCGCAGGTCCTTGCCCGGGACCGCGTGCACCAGCGGCGGGATGAGCAGCGGCACCGCCAGCGCGAGTACGGCCGCGACCGGGGTCGCCGGCAGCCACGCCAACCGGACCCGGGGCGCGCACAACGCGGCGTGCACCGTCCGGTCCCACAGCAACCCGTTCACCACCCCCGCGGCGGCGGCCACCGGCACCGTCCACCAGCCTGGCACGCTCCAACACAACGCACCGGCCATGGTCAGCACCACGAAGTTCAGCAGCGACCAGCCGACCAGGGACAGCGACGGCATCCCACGCCACCAGGGGCCCACCACGGCGGCCCGTTGCAGGAACGGTGCCAGCAGGAACATCGGCAGCAGGGAGGCCAGCAGCACCCAGGACAGCGCCACCACCGACGCGGCCACCGAGATCAACGCCCACGGTGCCACGATCACCGCCACCAGCAGGGCCAGCCCCAGGCTGCGCCGCAGCAGCCACCGCACCGGCGGTCGGGGCACCCCGTCCGGCCAGGCCAGCACCACCAGCATGGTGTGGAACACGCCCCGCGCCGCCACCACCACGCCGAACCAGAACAGGAACTTCGGCCAGGACTCGTGGTAGACGTACAGCCAGCGCAGGTCGTGGTAGGTGTCGTACGGCCAGACGGCCGAGGTCTGCGGCGCGAGCCCGGTGGCGGCGACGAAGCCCAGGGCGACCAGGACGGTGGCCTCGACGGTCGGCGACACGGCGGTGAGCAGCAGCAGTCCCGCCCGCCTGCGCTGCCGCATCCCGCCTCCCCGCCGTCTCCTCCCTGGCAGACTCCACCGGGAACGGCCGTCGTGTCGGGCAGTTCGGCAACTTCGCGGCGTGCAAGTGCCCGGCAGACCGGGTGACGACGCCCCGGCGGGGCGCCGCCACCCGGCAGGACACGCCTAGCCGAGCGCCGGGTACGGGGCCTCGAACTCGGTGACGATCTCCTCGCCGTCGACGGTGCCGGTGACCCGGATGGTGGCGGTGCCGGCCGGCACCGCCGCGCTGCGCGTGTTGAACTGCTGGAAGGCGGTCTTGCCCGGAGCGACACCGGTCACCGTCCGCGAGCCGAAGGCGGTGACCAGCTCGATGGTGAGCGGCACCTGGTCGGCGTTGCGGGCGGAGACGGAGACGTAGGCGTTGCCGCCGATGCGCTGGGTCTTCGCGGTGACCTCGACGTCGAACGAGGTCCCGGGGTCGAGTTCGGCCCTGGCCCGGGTGGCGTCGGCGATGATCCGGTCGCGTTGCGCGGCGGTGAAGACGTCCGCGTCGACGAACGCGTCGGCCAGGCGGGTGACGGTCGTGACGAACTGGCTGTGGCCGGCGAACGGCGCCTCGTCCCAGAGCAGGTCGAGGAAGGTCGGACCGTCGGTGCCGGGTGACGGCACGCCGGTGACCGGCACGTCGTACGCGGGCAGGCCGTCGTTGCGCTTGTGGTTGGGTACGCCGGTGTCGATGCCGCCGAACACGACCGTCGGTTCGACCCGCCGGAAGTACGACGAGACGGCCTGGGTGTCGGCGACGTAGTACGGCCGCAGGGTGAACCCGTGCGTGGCGAAGAGTTGATCACCGGCGGCCGTGGTGCTGCTCGGGGTGATGGCGGCCCGGGTGTAGTCGCCGTCGCGCTTGAGGTGGCGGTACAACGACAGCTCCCGGAAGGCGCCGCCACCGGGGTTGCCGAGGATCTGCAGCAGCACCGGTCCCCAGAACACGGCCTGGGTGTCGGGGCGGTCGATGGCGCGCTCGATCCGGATGCTGAACGGCATCCGGATGTCGACCGTGTCGCCGGAGCGCCAGGTGCGGCTCAGCGTCAGGTAGCTGCCCGGGGTGGCGCTGTGCTGGTGCGCGACCCCGTTGACGCTGACCTGGAAGCCCTTGCGTACCCAGGCCGGCACGCGGAGCTTGACCTCCAGCGGGCCACTGCCGTCGACGGTCAGCCGGACGTGGTCCTGGCGGGGGTACTCCGTCTCCTGTACGACCGTGAGGTCCTTCTCCGACCAGGTCAGGGTCGACGGCACGTACAGGTTGACCCAGAGGGTGGAGTCGTCGGCGGACTTGAAGTAGATCGTCTCCTGGTACTTGGTGTGGTTCTCGATGCCGGTCCCGCCACAGCAGGTGCCGGTGTTGCCGTAGCCACGGGCGGCTCCCGGGGTCAACGGCTGGAAGTAGGTGACCTGCGGGTTGCCGACGGTGGTGGTGTCGGCGCGGGACCCGGCGATCTGGTTGATCAGACCCCGCTCGTAGTAGTCCAGGTACGCCGGGTCCTGCTCGTGGAAGAACAGATTGCGGGCGAGTTTGATCAGGTTGTAGGTGGTGCAGGTCTCGGCGCCGCCCTGGGCGATCGAGTTGGCGATGTTGTCCCGGTTCTGGAACAGCTCGATGTTGTTGTTCGAGCCGGGGTAGTTGCCGCCGGTGCCGCCGTTGGCGTACGCGCGGTGCGGGACCACCATGCCGAAGAAGTTCTTGGCGGCCTGGAAGTACTCGGTGTCCCCGCTGTGCTCGTAGACGCGCAGGTAGCCGACGAACTGCGGCACGTGCGAATTGGCGTGCAACCGGTCGGGCCGGCGCCGCCCCGGGTTGGTGGCCGCAGTGGTGACCAGGATGTCCCGGTTCTCCACGCAGGCGTCGAAGAGCGACTCGCGGTTGTCGAACAGCTTGGCGGTCTCCAGGTGCCGACTGTCGCCGGTGAGCGCGTAGATCTCGGGGAACACCTCGTTCGCGCCGCCGGTCTCACCGGCGATGTAGAGGTCCCACATGTAGTTCAGGTTGTCCCGGGTGATCGGCCCCGGGTAGCCGGGGTGGTTCTTGTCCCCGACCGTCAACGCCAGGTGCGCCCAGGTGGCCATCCTGGTCACCACGTCGAGCGCGGTGGCGTTGTCGGTGTGGTAGTACGCGTCGAGCAGACCCCGCATGATCTTGTGTTGGGTGTACCAGGGGGCCCAGGTGTTCGTGGCCGCGTTGCTGCCGTACACCGCCCACCGGGGCGGTCCGAGCCGCAGCACCGCGTCCTCCGGGATGGCGCCGAGGTAACCGGGGTGGGTCGGTACCCACAGCTCGGTGCCCCCGCTCTGGGTGGCGACGATGCCGCCGTCGCGGCCGTTGGGCGACGAGTCCAGGATCGTCGACCCGCCCTCCTCCTCGAACCGGTACCAGGCGATCGAGCCGCCACCGGTGCTGCCGGCGGGGGAGTCCTGGAGGGAGGCCACCTCCGGCGCGCTCAGCGCCCGGTCGAAGATGTGGAACTCGTCGATGGTGGCGTTGAGCATCGGGTCGCCGTACTGCGACCGTCCGATCCACCGGTTGCCGGGGTTCCCCAGGTTCGCCGGGCTCAACGTCATGTTCGTGTTCTGGCCGGCCTGCACGCCGTTGACGTACAGCGTGCCGGTGTTCTGGGTGAGGGTGACGGCCAGGTGCACCCACTGGTTGACGGGCAACGCGGTGGTGCCGTTGATCTGCTGTTCGCCGCCGCTGCCGCCGACCGTGATGGCGAACCGGGGCGCGTTCCCGGTCGACCCGGCGCGCGGGGCGAGGAACATGTTCACCGTGCTGTTCTGACCGAAGTCGAACAACCGGCTCCAGTTCTGCGTGGCCGCCAGGTTGACCCAGGTCGCGATGGTGAAGTCGGTGAGCTGGCTGATCGCCTCCTGCGGCAGCGTCACGTGCTCGGCCCGGCTGGGACCGCCCAGCCGCAGGCCGCTGCCGAACCGGCCGGCGACCCGGTCGATGTCCGGCTCCTCCGGCTCCTGCGGGTCGCCGCCCGGGTCACCGGTGCCCATCCTGGCCGTGATGGCCGCCTGGCAGGCGGCGAGTTCGCCGACCATCCAGTCGAGCTTGTTCTTGAAGATCGGTTCGCCCAGGTCGGCGTACCCCTGAGCGAGGGCGGTCATGAAGTGCCCGGCCCAGTGGCCGCTGAGCAGCCCGCCGTCCTCCCAGCCGCCGGGTGTGGTGACCCCGGCCGGGTTCGGCCGGCCCGCCTGGTTGTTGAACAGCACCAGGAAACGCCGCTCGTCGAGCTGCCGCAGGTAGTTCTTCATCCGGTCCCGCTTCTGCTGAAGCAGACCGTCGCCGAGCCGGACGTCACGGAGCTGGAACGGCCGGACCGGCGCGGTGCCGCCCGGACCGGGGTCGGCGACGAGGCTGCCCGGGACGGGCGAGCCGGGGCTCGAACCCGGGGTCGGCGCCGCCTGTGCGGCGGCCGGGAACGCCGCCGCAGTGGCCACCGCGGCCACTCCGGCGGCGGACACCTGCAGGACCTGACGTCGACTCACGGGGATCTCAACGGATTCAGCCACTTAGGATCGTCCTTCCAGGTGGGGTACGGCTCGACCGGTGCGGTGGCGCAGAGACGGATTGTCAGCGAGTGTGAGCGTTAACTTTTCGCTCGTCAATCCCTACGACCCGGTAAAGTGCGGACTTCGACACCTGCGGGAAACAAGGCGATGTTAGCGCTCACACACGCGGTCAACTGGGATTCCGGGCACTGTGGAGACGCCCTCTCAGCCGTGGTCGACGTCGGATCCGTCGTCCTCGGACGCGGCCAGCCGTCCCAGCGACAGCGGCGCGGCGATCGGTCGTTCCGCGAAGGCGCGCAGGTCCGCCCCGGTGACCGCCCGACCGGCGTACCGGGCGGTCAGGCAGGCAGTGGCGAAGCCGCACACCCGCCCCTGGCACCACCCCATCCCGGGCCGGGCCAGCAGCTTGACCGTGCGGGCCTCGGTGGCGCCCAACCCGGTCACGGCCTGCCGGATCTCGCCCGCGCCGACCTCCTCGCACCGGCAGACCACGGTCTCGTCGGCGCAGCGCGCGAGCACGTCGGCGGGGACCGGGTAGGCCCGGTGCAGCGCGGCGGCGAACCGGCGTAGGGCGTGGCGTCGCCGACGCGCCGCCCGGTCCACGGTCGGCGGTCCGTCGCCGAGCGAACCCGCCGCCGAGGCACCGGCGATCCGACCCTCCACCGTGGCCAGGTCGGCGCCGCCGACGCCGGTGGCCTCACCGGCCGCCCACACCCCGGCCACGCTCGTCGCCTGGTCCTCGTCGACGGAGAGCACCAGGCTCCGGTCGGCGTCGACCCGGGTCGCGCACCCGAGCTGAAGTGCCAGGTCGAGCTGCGGCGTGAAGCCCCAACCGACCGCCAGCACGTCGCAGCCGATCCGCCGCTCGGAGCCGGTGCGGATCCGGCCGTCCCGGCCCCGCCGGCCGACGATGACACCGGTCAGCCGGTCCGTGCCGGTCGCCCGCAGCACCACGTGCCGGTGCCGGACCGGCACCCGGTGCCGCAGCAGCCGGGCGGCGTACCCGGCGGCCTCGCCGAACTTTCCGGCCACGCCGAGCAGCGCGCGGGGATGCCGGGCGAGGGCGAGCGGACCGTTCGCCTCCAGCACCGCCGCCACCCGGGCGCCGTACCGGGCCAGACCGTCGGCGACCGGCAGCAGGAACGGGCCGGTGCCGGCCACCACCACCCGCCGTCCGGCTACGACGAGGTGGCCCTTGAGCAGGGCCTGCGCCCCGCCCGCCGTGAGCACGCCGGGCAGGTCCCAGCCAGGGAAGGGCAGTTGCCGGTCGTACGCGCCGGTGGCGAGGACGAGTCGGCGGGCGGTGACGGTGACCGGGGCGGGGGTCCCGTGCTGCCTGGGCTCGGCGCCCACCAGGCAGCGCAGCACCCAGCCGTCGCCCTCCGGCGTGACCGACCAGACGTGGTGCCCGGCCAGCCGGACGACCCGACCGGCGTCGGCCAGCGCGGCGAGACGGTCGATCGTCGAGGTGAACCGCCGCCACCCGTGGTGCAGGGTGCCCGGCCGGAAACGGCCGACGCCGGGAGCGGGGGAGCGCCAGTACTGCCCGCCGGGGCGTACGCCCGCGTCGACGATCGCCACCCGGGCTCCGGCCTCGGCCGAGGCCAGCGCGGCGGCCAGTCCCGCCGGCCCGGCCCCGACGACCGCCACGTCCACGTCTGTGCCGGTCATCGTCCGGTGCCCTGCTGGGTGCGGACGTCGTCGCCCGGGGCGGCCGGCACCAGGCAGGCGCGCAACGACGGTTGCCCGTTGACGGTCACCAGGCAGTCGAAGCAGATCCCGATGCCGCAGAACAGCCCCCGGGGTCGCCCGCCGAGCCGGGTGTCCCGCCAGGACCGCACCCCGGCGGCGGTGAGGGCGGCACCGACGGTCCAGCCGTCGCGGCAGGGCACCGCCGTGCCGTCCAGGAGGATCTCGAACTCGTCGGGATGGCTCACCGGGACACCTTAGGGTCGAACCGGTCCGGGCGGAACGGGGTCAGGTCCAGCTCGGGCGGCGTGCCGAGCAGGCTCTGCGTGACCAGACGCGCGGTGCCCGGGGCCAGGCCGATACCGGCACCCTCGTGACCGCAGGCGTGGTGCAGCCCGGGAGCGCGAGGGTCCGGGCCGATCACCGGCAGATGGTCGGGGCAGTACGGCCGGAATCCCCGGTACGCGCGGATCACCGCGACGTCGCGCAGCACCGGGAAGAGGCGTACCGCACCGGCGGCGAGCTGCCGCAGGGCCGGGACCGAGACGCTCCGGTCGAAGCCGACGCGTTCCCGGCTGGCGCCGATGAGCACGGTGCCCGCCCGGGTGCCCTCGACCACCGTGGAGGTGCGCAGCGCGGCCGAGTCGCTGGCCACGTCGGCGACGTAGTCGGCGAGGTACACCTTGTGCCGGATGAGCGCCGGGAGCGGCTCGGTCACCAGGATGTAGCCGCGTCGGGGCGCGATCGGCAGCGCGACACCGGCCAGCGCGGCGACCGCACCGGCCCAGGTGCCGGCGGCGTTGAGCACGGCGGCGGCGGGGATGTCGCGTCGGGGCGTCCGCACGCCGACCACCCGTGGACCGTCCCGCAGCAGGCCGGTGGCCGGCTCGTGCGGCAGCACGGTGGCGCCGCCCCGGCGGGCCAGTCGCAGCAGGTGGGCGGCGGCGAGCATCGGCTGCACCTGCATGTCCTGCGGGTACCGGTAGCCGCCGGTGAGGTCGTCGCTCAGGTGTGGTTCGTGCTCCCGCAGCCGGTCCCGGTCGACCGCGACCGCCTCGACGCCCAGGTCGCGTTGCCGCGCGGCGAGCCGGGCCAGGCCGTCCAGGGACGCCCGGTCGGTGGCGACCACCAGCCCGCCCTTGGCCTCCATCTCCACCAGCTCACCGAAGGTCGTGTCGCGCACCGGCAGGTCGGCCAGGGCGCGCCACTGCCGGTGCGAGTGCAGCGCGAGGTCGAGTTCCGGGCCCGGTTCCTTGTCGGAGACGAGGATGTTCCCCTCGCCCGCCCCGGTGGTGCCGCCGACGATCGGTCCCCTGTCCACGACCGTGACCGACAGGCCCGCCCGGCTCGCGTGGTACGCGCAGGCCGCCCCGACGATGCCCGCGCCCACGACGACCAGGTCCACCGCTCTGCTACGCACGCGAGCACCGGCCCGATCGGACGGTGCCGCAGGGGCGGGGCGCAGGCATGGCACCTCCGACGTCGAGGGCTGGAGGGCGGTGGGACGCCGTTGTAGTGTGTGACATTGTACTGGCCGACACGGATAAGGAGCACCCCGATGCCCCCTCGGTCGAGACCATGGCACGGCGTCCTGGTGGCCACCACGGTGCCGCTCGACGACCGACTCGCGGTCGACGTGGACCGGTACGCCGAGCACGTCCGCTGGCTCGCCGACGAGGGCTGCGACGGGGTCGTGCCGAACGGCTCACTCGGTGAGTACCAGACCCTCACCCCCGAGGAGCGCAGCACGCTGGTCCGGGTCGCGGTCGACGCGGCACCCGACGGCTTCACCGTGATGCCCGGCATCTCCGCGTACGGCGCGATCGAGGCGCGGCGGTGGGCCGAGGACGCCGCCGAGGCCGGGTGCGCGGCGGTGATGCTGCTGCCGCCGAACGCCTACCGGGCCGACGAGCGGGCCGTGGTCGCGCACTACCGCGAGGTCGCCGAGGTCGGCGTGCCGGTGGTGGCGTACAACAACCCGATCGACACCAAGGTCGACCTCACCCCGGAGCTGCTCGCCCGCCTGCACGGCGAGGGCCTGATCGTCGGCGTCAAGGAGTTCACCGGTGACGTCCGCCGCGCCTACCGGATCGCCGAGGCGGCACCCGGCCTGGACCTGATCGCCGGTGCCGACGACGTCACCCTGGAACTCGCCGTGGCCGGCGCGCCGGGCTGGATCGCCGGGTACGTCAACGCGCTGCCCCGGGCCTGCGTCCGGCTCTTCGACGCGGCGGCCGACGGCGACCTGGCCACCGCGTTGCCGCTCTACCGCGCGCTGCACCCGTTGCTGCGCTGGGACTCGCGGACCGAGTTCGTGCAGGCCATCAAGCTCTCGATGGACGTGGTCGGGCGCTACGGTGGGCCGTGCCGCCCGCCCCGGGTGCCCCTCACCCCGGAACACGAGCGCATCGTCCGGGAGGCCACCGAGAAGGCGGTGGCGGCCGGCGGCCGGTGACGGGAAGGGCGGTAGGGCGATGCGCAGTACACGGGTGTTCCACGCGGTCGACTCGCACACCGAGGGCATGCCGACCCGGGTGGTCACCGGCGGGATCGGCGTGGTCCCCGGCGACTCGATGGCGCAGCGGCGTCGGTACTTCGTCGCCCACCTCGACCACCTGCGCACCCTGCTGATGTGCGAGCCGCGCGGGCACGCCGCGATGAGCGGGGCGATCCTGCAACCGCCCACCCGGCCCGACGCCGACTGGGGCGTGATCTTCATCGAGGTCAGCGGCTGCCTGCCGATGTGCGGACACGGCACCATCGGGGTGGCCACCGTCCTGGTGGAGACCGGCATGGTCACCGTCACCGAGCCGACCACCGTGATCCGGCTCGACACCCCGGCCGGGCTGGTGGTGGTCGACGTGGCGGTCCGCGACGGGCACGCCGAGTCGGTGACCCTGCGCAACGTGCCTTCCTTCGTGTCGGAGCTGGACGCCACGGTCGACGTGCCCGGGTACGGTCCGGTCACCCTGGACCTCGCCTTCGGCGGCAACTTCTATGCCGTCGTCGACCTCGACCGGCTCGGGATCGCCTTCACGCCGACCGACCCGCAGACCCGGCAGCGGATGCTCGACGCCGGGCTGGCCATCATGGACGCCGTCACCGACCAACTCCGGCCGGTGCACCCCGAGGACCCGACGATCGCCGGCTGCCACCACGTCTACCTCGCCGCACCCGGGTCCGACGCCCGGCACTCGCGGCACGCCATGGCCATCCACCCCGGATGGTTCGACCGCTCGCCCTGCGGCACCGGCACCTCGGCCCGGATGGCCCAACTGCACGCCCGGGGCGAGCTGGCGCTCGGCACCGACTTCGTCAACGAGTCGCTGATCGGCAGCCGCTTCGTCGGACGGCTGCTGGACCGCACCACCGTGGCGGACCGACCGGCCGTGATCCCGACGGTCACCGGCCGCGCCTGGATCACCGGCACCGCCCAGTACCTCCTCGACCCCACCGACCCGTTCCCCGCCGGCTTCCAGCTCTGACCAGCACTGGAGTTCTCATGTCCGTCGTCGTGTCCGCCTGCCCCCAGCGCCCGGAGGACACCGTCGTCTCGGTGCCCGCCGCGACCACCGAGGACGTCGGGACCGCCGCCGAGGCGGCCCGCGCCGCCCAGCGCGGCTGGGCGGCGGCACCTCCCGCCGAGCGGTCGGCGGCGCTGCACGCCGCCGCCGACGCGGTCGCCGAGGCCACCGCCGAGCTGGTCGACCTGGTCGTGCGCGAGGTGGGCAAGCCGATCACGGAGGCGCGCGGCGAGGCGGCCCGGACGGTGGCGCTGCTGCGGTACTACGCCCAGCAGGTCTACGACCCGACCGGAGCGGTACACGATCCGAGCGGCGGCCGGGGGCTGGCGTACACCCGTCGTCGCCCGCGCGGTGTCGCCGGCCTGGTCACGCCGTGGAACTTCCCGCTGGCCATCCCGGTGTGGAAGGCCGCCCCGGCGCTGGCCTTCGGCAACGCCGTCCTGCTCAAGCCGGCACCGCAGGCGACGGCCTGCGCGATGCGGCTGGCCGAGCTGGTCACGCCGTACCTGCCGGACGGGCTGCTGACGGTGCTGCCCGGTGACGCCGAGACGGGCCGTGCGGTGGTGGACGCCGGGGACGTCGTCTCGTTCACCGGCTCCGCCGAGGTGGGCGCGAGCGTCGGCGCGACCGCCGTGGCGCGGGGCGTACCGGTGCAGTGCGAGATGGGCGGGCTCAGCCCGGCGGTGGTCCTTCCGGACGCCGACGTCGAGTCCGTCGCCCGGCAGGTCGCCTACGCCGCGTTCGGGTACGCCGGCCAGAAGTGCACCGCCACCAAGCGCGTCATCGTGGTGGGTGACCCGACCGCGTTCACCGACGCGCTGGTGACCGCCGTGGCGGCGTTGGCCTGCGGCGATCCCGCCGCACCGGAGACGGTGGTGGGGCCGGTGATCGACCAGGCCGCCCAGCGCCGGGTGCGGGACGCCGCGCAGAGCGCCGTGGCCGCCGGTGCTCGACTGCTCACCGGTGCCCGTACGCCCGAGGGACCGGGTTGGTTCGTCGCCCCCACGCTGCTGGCCGACGTCCCCGCCGACCACCTGCTCCAGCGCGCGGAGGTGTTCGGTCCGATCTGCACGCTGACCCGGGTGGACAGCGTCGACGCGGCGCTGGCCGCCGCCAACGACTCCCGGTACGGGCTGGCCGCCTCGGTCTTCACCGCCGACCTGGACGCCGCGCTGCGCTTCGCCGACGGGCTGACGGCCGGACAGATCAAGGTCAACGCGCCGACCGCCGGAGTGGACTTCCACCTGCCGTTCGGCGGCGAACGCGCCTCCAGCTACGGGCCCCGCGAACAGGGCAAGGCGGCACAGGACTTCTACACCGCCCTGCACACCGTGACCGTCGTACCCGCCGGAGGCTGAACCGCCCCGGGTGTCCCGGGGCCCGCCGCCGTGGCGTCGCCTAGCATCTGCGACGAGAAGGAGACGTGGTGGTGACTGACGCCTTGGAGCTGCCGGCCCTGGGGGCGCGTACGAGCCTGCGCGGGCAGGTCGCGCACGCGCTGCGGGCCGCGCTGGTGGCCGGCCAGATGCGCCCCGGCGAGGTCTACTCCGCACCGACGCTCGCCGCCCGGCTCGGCGTCTCCGCCACCCCGGTCCGCGAGGCGATGCTCGACCTGGTCAAGGAGGGCCTGGTCGAGACCGTGCGGAACAAGGGTTTCCGGGTCACCGAACTGTCCGACCGGGAACTCGACAACCTGACCGAGATCCGCCAGTTGATCGAGGTGCCGACCACCGTGCGGGTGATCGGCGTGGCCACCGCCGAGGACGTCGCGCGGTTGCGGCCGATCGCCCACCGGATCGTCGAGGTGGCCGAACGCAAGGACCTGATCGCGTACATCGAGCACGACCGCCGATTCCACCTGGAACTGCTCGCGTTGGCCGGCAACAGTCACCTGGTCGCGCTCGTCGGTGAGCTGCGGGCGAGGTCGCGGCTGTTCGGCCTGACCCGGCTCGCCGAGACCGGGGAACTGGTGCCGTCGGCCCGCGAGCACGTCGAGATGCTCGACCTGATCGAGGCGGGCGACCGGGCCGGACTGGAACGGCTGATGCGCGTGCACATCGGTCACGTACGCGGCCGCTGGGCCGGCCGGGCGGAGCCGACCGCCGACTGACCGCCGACTGACCGCCGACCCTGACCGGTGTGCGTACGGTCAGCGCTGCCAGGCGGCCCAGAGTTCGGCGTACCGGCCGCCCGCGGCGACGAGTTCCGCCGGGGTGCCCAGCTCGACGATCCGCCCGTGCGCCATCACCGCGATCCGGTCACAGCTCTGCGCCTGGGTCAGCCGGTGCGCGACCACCACGGCGGTACGGCCCCGCACCAGGGCGGCACTGGCCAGCTCCAGTTGCCGGGCACCGGCGCTGCCCGCCTCGGCACTCGCCTCGTCGAGCACCACGATCGGCGGGTCGAGCAGGGCGACCCGGGCCAGCGCCACCTGTTGCGCCTGCCCGGGGGTGACCGGGTGGTCGCCCTCACCGACCGGGGTGTGCAGCCCTTCCGGCAGCGCGCCGACCCACTGGTCGGCCCCGACCAGCCGCAGCGCGTTCCACAGCTCCTCCTCGGAGGCGTGCGGCGCGGCCAGGCGCAGGTCCTCGGCGAGCGTGCCGGCGAAGACGTGCACCTCCTGGGTGACGACGCCGACGGTGCGTCGCAGCTCCGCCGGATCCAGGTCGGCGATCGGCCGACCGCCCAGCAGCACCTCGCCCTCGGCGGCCGGGAACACCCCGCCGAGGATGGCCGCCAGCGTCGTCTTGCCGGCACCGCTCTCGCCGACCACGGCCAGCGACTCGCCCTCGGCGATCTCCACCGAGACGTCGTGCACGACGGTGGGCCCGCCGGGGTAGCGGTGCCCGATCGACTTGGCGCCGATCCCGCCCGCCGGTCGATCGCCGGTGCCCGCGCGGGACTCCGGCACGTCGAGCCCGGTGATACCGACCAGCCGGGCCAGCGCGGCGCCGGCCGACTGGACGTCGTTGAACGAGATCAGCAGCATGCCGAGCGGGCCGAAGAGCCGGTGGAACAGCAGCGCGGCGGCGGTGACGTCACCCACGCTGCTCTCGCCCGCGCGCACCAGCAGGAAACCGGCGAGCAGGACAGCGGTGAGTCCGATCGCCTCCGCGTAGTTCATCATGTTCGCGAACCACAGGAATCCGCGTACCGCCCGCAGGCGCGCGGTGACCGCGTTGCGCGACGCTCCGTCCACCCGCTGGCCCTGCCGCTGCGCCATGCCGTAGGCGTGCACCGTCCGCGCGCCGGTGAACGTGGTCAGCAGGCTCTGCGTCCGCACCGCCGCCGCCTCGCGCTCGGCGGCGTAGAGCCGCTTCGCCTGGGGCACGAACCGGCGCAGGCTCAGCACGTGCACCGGGAAGACGACCAGGAACGCCAGCGCGATCCGCCAGTCCAGGGTGGCGAAACCGGCGAAGGTGATGACGACGGTGACCAGGGCGGTGAAGATCCCGGCGGCCAGCCGGACCGAGTCGGTGACCTGTTCCACGTCGTCGGTCACCCGGGCGGCGACGTCGCCGGAGCCGGCGCTCTCCAACCGCGCCGAGTCCATCCGCAGGGCCCGGTCGAGCACCTCTTCCCGCAGGTCGGCGCAGGCGCGCATGCCCCACTCGGTGACCAGCCACCGGGACACGCCGGTCAGCACGGCGGCCAGCAGGCCGGTGCCGAGGATCCAGGCCGACGTCGTCAGCAACGCGTCGACGGTGCCGCCCGCGACGACCAGGTCGACCAGTCGGCCGAGCAGGATCGGCACCACCACGGCCGCGGCGCTGGCCGCCACGGACGTCAGGACCGACGCCCAGGCCAGCAGCGGATAGCGGCGCAGGTTGCGCCAGAACACGGCCAGGGTCTCCCGGCCGGAGGCGACCGGCAGGATCGTCGTCGCGCTCATCGCAGGACCACCTCGGCGTACGCGGACTGGGCGAGCAGGTCCCGGTGCGATCCGACGGCGGCCACCCGCCCGGCGTCCAGGAAGACGACGCGGTCGCACCGGTCGAGCAGCGGCGCGCTGGTGGTGACCAGCACCGTGGCCCGGTCGTCCCCGGTCCGGCGGGAGCGGATCCCCTCGGCGATGGCGTGCTCGGTGACCGCGTCGACCGCCGTCGTCGGGTCGCGGAACACGGTGACCGGCCGGTCGGCGAGCAGCGCCCGAGCCAGGGCGATCCGCTGCCGTTGCCCGCCGGAGAGGTTCAGACCGTGGTCGAGCAGTTCGCGGTCCAGGCCGGTGCCGCCCTCGGCGAGCAGGTCGTCGACGGAGGCCGCCGCCATGCTCTGCCGCAGCGCCGCGTCGTCCCGGTCGTCGCCGCTCTGCAACACCTCGCGCAGGGTGCCGCCGAACAGGTCGACCGCGTGCGGCTCGACGAGCACCACCTGCCGCAGCGAGGCCGCGTCGAGGTCGCCGACCGGCGTACCGGCCAGGGTGACCTCGCCCCGCTCCGGTGCCCGTGCACCGGCCAGGAGGTCGGTGACGTCGTCGGCGGTGGTGGTCTGCCCGGTGACGACCCCGAGCATCTCGCCGGGCCGCACCTCGAGACTGGCGCCGTCCAGGCCCGAGGTGTGCACCTCGGCGAGGACCAGCGGACCGGGCTGCGCCGCCCGTACGCCGGAGGTGGCGCGCTCGGGCGCGGCCAGCACCTCGGCGACCCGGGCCGCGCTGGCCCGCGCGGTGGCCAGCCGGAAGACGCAGTCGGCCAGGTTGAGCACCGGGTCGGTGATGAACGCGGCCAGGCCCACGATGGTGATGAGCTGCCCGACCGTGATCCGCCCCTCCAGGGCGAACCAGCCGGCCAGGGCGGCCACGACGGTGATCAGCAGGCCGGTGGTGAACGTCGACACGCCGACGAACGCGGCACCGGCCTTGACCGCGCCGACGTTGGCGCGCAGCGAGGTGCGGCTGGCGGTCCGGTAGCGTCGCGACGCCTCGTCGACGCCGCCGAACCCGCGCAGCGGCCGGAGCCCGCGCAGCAGGTCCGACGCGGTCGCGGCGGCCCGGCCGATGGCCTGCTGCTGGGCCGAGGTGTGGCGTTCCACGACCGGCCCGAGCGCGTGCAGGCCGAGCACCAGCACCGGGATGCCGATGACCAGCCCGAGTCCGAGCGTCCAGTCGATCCGCAGCAGGACGATCGTGGAGACGACCAGCCCGAGCAACGCGGACACCACCCGGCTGCCCAGCTCCAGCGAATCGGCGGCGGCCTGGGTGTCGGTGGTGGCGATGGAGAGCAGCTCACCGCTCTGGCGGCTGGTGCGGATGCCCTGGCCGCCCAGCAGTCGCCGGACCACGCGCATCCGCAGGACGTGCGACTCCTCGGTCACCGCCCTGGACAGGAACCAGAACCCGGACCGCCAGCCCATGGTCAGCGCGGTGAACAACACGAAGATCCCCAGGACCGACCAGATCATCGCCGAGGTCGACCCGGTGCTCACCGCCTGGTCGATGACCAGGCCGATGGCCACCGGGACCAGCGCCTCACACACCTGGTGCAGCGACCAGAAGGCGGTGCAGAGCGCGGTGTCCCGGCGCTGCCGCCAGAACATCTCGCCGAACAACCGGCCGGTCGGGCTGACTCGCACGGTCACCTCACCCGCCGTCGGTCGGTGCGGCGGATCCCCGCCGTCGGCTGTGCCATCTCGCCTCACTCTCCACAAGTTAGGTGAGGCTAACCTGTGGTCGTGGCTCGACGCCATCCGGTAGGGGGTGTCGCCCCGGCGGTCAGCCGGGGACCGCCACCGCTTCCCGGGCGAGCGTGACCGCGCCCAGCAGGGCGGCGTCGTCGGCGAACCGGGACAGTACCACCTCCGGCCGATGCGGCAGCACCTCGGTGAGCCGGTCGACCAGCAGCTCCCGGATCAGGGCGCTGCCGGCCACGCCGCCCACCAGCACCACCCGCTGCGGGTCCAACAGCAGGCAACTCGTGACCAGGTGTCGGGCCAACTCGTCGAGTCGGGCGGTCAACGCCTGCCGCTCCGCCCCCGGTCGTTCGGCCGCACCGGCGAGGGCCGCCGCGCCGCCGGAGAGGCCCAGTTCGGCGGCGAGCCCGTCCAGGGCCCGGCCGGAGAAGTCCAACTCCAGCATGGTGCCCGGCCACGGGCCGCCGGAGACCGCGTAGCCGATCTCACCGGCCGCGCCCCGGTGGCCGGAGACCACCGCGCCGCCGACGGTGATCGCCGCGGCCACTCCGGTGCCCAGCCCCAGCACCAGGCCCGGGTCGGCGTCGCGCAGCGCGCCGAGCCGCAGTTCGGCCAGGGCGGCGGCGTTGAGGTCGTTGTCCACCGCCACCTCGGTGACGCCGAGCGCCTCGCGGACCGCGTCGGCCAGCCGCAGCCCCTCCCAGCCGGGGACGTTCGGCGCCAGCTCGATGCCGTCCGGCCGGATCACCCCGGGGGAGGCCACCCCGGCGGCCAGCAGCGGGCCGCCCACCTCGGCCACCAGCCGGGCGGCCAGGTGCAACGCCCGTTCCAGCGCCTGCGGCGCACTGCGTTCGGCGTACGTGGGGACCCGCTCCCGGGCCAGGATGCGGCCCTGCCGGTCGGCGACCCCGACGGCCATCTTGGTCCCGCCGAAGTCGATGCCGAGCAGCAGCCCGTCGGTGTACGCGCCCGACTCGGGTCGCGCCAACTGCACGCTCATCGGGCCGCCATCTCGGCGGCGACCGCGTCCAGCGCGGTGTCGGCCCGGTCGAGACGGTCGCGGACCGCCGCCAGCCGTGCCCGTGCCGCGTCGAAGCCGCCCCGCAGCGTCGCCACCTGGGCGCGTACCGCGGCGGCGCCCGGCCCGTCCGCCTGGACGCGGTCCAGCACCAGTTCCGGCCGGACGGCGGCGGCGATCAGGTCGTCCACGGCGGCGTCGTCGAGCCCGCCGGGCACCAGCCCCTCGGCGGCGGCCCGCACCTCGTCGGCGGTCCAGCCCTGCGGGTCACCGCCGCGCACCAGCCGACCCACCACCGAGTGCGCGGCCCGGAACGGCACACCGTGTCGGGTCAGGGCGTCGGCGGCGGCGGTCGTGGTGGCCCCGGAGGCGACGATCTCGGCCGCCGACGGCGGCGTCAACGGCGCGATCTCGGCGAGGAAGCCGCCGAGCAGGGCGAAGAACCGGTCCGCCCGGTCGTTGCTCTCCCAGAGCCGCACCTGCACGTCGGTGGTGGCGTTGTTCGAGTCCTCCCACCAGGCCGCGCCCACGTTGTTCAGCACCGAGGCGGCGTCGGCGGCGGCCTGCCCGGCGTACGAGACCAGGTGCTCCAGCACCACCGGGTTGCGCTTCTGCGGCATGATGCTGCTGCCCTGGGTGAAGTCACCGGGCGTGGTCACCCACTGCCAGCTCAGCCAGTCCATCAGGGTGCGGGCCAGCCGCGCCCCGGTGGCCAGCGCCTGGGCGTTGAGGGTGCCGACCCGCACCAGGTGGTCGGCGCCGGCCACCGCCTCGTAGGAGTTGGTCACCAGACCCGCGAAGCCGAGCAGCTCGGCCACCCGGGCGGGGGAGATGTCCAGGTCGGTGCCGGCGAAGGCGCAGGAGCCCAGCGGCGAGACGTTGAGCGCCTCGATCACGTCGGCGTAGGCGAGCGCCTCCCCGGCCAGCGCCTCGGCGTACCCGGCCAGGGCGTGCCCGATGGTGGTCGGCTGGGCCGGCCGCCGGTGCGTGTAGCCGGTGATCACCACGTCCGCGTACCGGTCCGCGGCGTCCAGCGCGACCGTGCCGGCGGCCAGTACCCGGTCGAGCACCCCGGTCACCTGGTCGCGCAGCAGCATCCGGAACACCCCGGCGTCGAGGTCGTTGCGGCTGCGCGCCATCTGCACGTCCAGCTCCGAGGTGGGCACCCCGCAGGCCGCCGCGAGGCGCTTCTCCACCAGGTAGTACGTGTCCTCGAAGGTGCCGTCGAAGGGCGGCGCGTCGGCCTGGTCGGCGCGCAGCTCGGCCAGTCCGCGCAGCAACCGGGCGCCCCGCTCGGCGGGGATCAACCCCTGCTCGGTCAGCATCACCACGTGCGCCTGGCTGGCCCGCACCATCGCCGGGAACAGGTGCCCGACGTGGTGGTCGTAGGTGGGCCGCAGGTGGTGCCGCTGGTAGGTGGTCAGCGCGGGTGTGCTCATGACGGAGTTCCTTACTTCCTCTCCAGGCCGGGTCGGCGCGGTGGCCGTCCCGGACGGTAAGCCGGTCAGTCGTCGAGCCCGAGCAGGCGCTCGGCGTTACCGGCGAAGATCGCGCGCAGATGGTCGTCGGGCAGGCCCAGCTCCCGGCAGATGCGGAGCTGGTCGTCGAGGTAGCGGGTGACGTATCCGCGCGGGAACCACGACGAGTCGCTGCCGTACACGATCCGCTGCGGGCCGATGGTCTCGTAGCAGCGCCGGAACAGATCCTCCAGCGTCAGCTTGTACGGCATCCAGCGCACCCACTGGTTGGAGCCGGAGGTGTCGACGTGCACGTTCGGGCAGCCCCAGGCGGTGAAGAGCAACTCCTGCACGTACTGCACACCGAAGTGCGGCACCACCACCGGCAGCTCCGGGAACCGGCGGGCCATCCGGGCCAGCTCCTCCGGACCGCCGTGCCGGCCGAAGGTGAGGCCACCGGCGCTGCCGTAGTGCCCGATGTGGATCAGCACCGGCACACCGAGCCGCTGCGCGGTGCCCCAGAGCGGATCGAGGTCCGGCCCGTCGAGCGGGCCGCGCAGCAACGGCGCGAACAGCTTCAACCCGCGCAGGCCGCGTTCGGTGACCGCCCGTTCCAGCTCGGCGGCGGCGTCCGGCGCGTACGGGTCGTGGTGGGCGAAGCCGAGCAGCAGGTCCGGGTGCCGGTCGACCACGGCGGCCACCGCGTCGTTGCCGCCACCGGTGACGAACACCGCCCGGCGTACGCCGACCCGGCGCAACTCGTCGGCCCACCGGTCGGCCTCGTCCGGCCAGTGCGCGGCGGGCGGCTCCGGTTCCGGGAACGACCACGCCTGCCGCCAGGCCCGCGCGTACGGGGCGGAGGCGGCGGCGCGGGCGGCCCGCTCGGGTGCCCCGCCGGGGTGCATCCCGGCGGCCTCCTCGCAGGCGTGGATCGTCTCGTCGGCGCCGATGCGGAAGTGCAGGTGGAAGTCGACGACGTCCAGTCCCCGGTCCACGGTCACCCCTCCTTGACAGACAGCGGCGGATCAGCGGACAGCGGATCAACGGTCGGCGGATCGGTCGGCAGGGGATCGGCGGTGGGCGGCGCGGGTGGCGGGGCGGCGACCCAGGCGGCCACGATCTCCCGCAACCGGGCACCGGCGATGTGCCGGACCCGCTCGCCGCTCTCCACGTCGGCCAGCGAGATGTGCCCGGACCAGCCCTGCCACGGGTCGGGCCGGGACTCCACCAGCACGTACGGGTGGGCCACCGGCAGCTTCGGCTTCGGCGGCAGGTCCTCGACCGCGTCGAGGCGTACCGCGTCGGGGTCGAAGCCGAGCACGCCCGAGGTCTCGTACGCCCCGCCGTGCCCGCGCGCGGGCAGTTCGCCGTAGAGCTGCGTGGTCTCCGCCGGGGTGACCAACTGGAACCAGTTGACCAGCAGCAGGCTGGCCTGCCGACGGCCGGAGACCCACTCCATCGCGGCCCGCGCGGTGGACATGTTGGCGTCGTGCCCGTTGACGATCAGCAGCCGGGGGAAACCGGCCGCGACGATCCCCTCGATCACGTCGGCCAGGTAGCCGACCGCGATCTCCGGGCGGATCGCCACCGTCCCCGGCCACGGCCGGGTCTGCCCCGGGCAGGCCGCGTACGGCACGGCGGGGAAGAGCACCCCGCGCGGGCCCTCGCCGGTCGCGCCGCTCTCGGCGGCGAACCCCTCGGCCAGGATCAGGTCGGTGCCCAGCGGCAGGTGCGGGCCGTGCCACTCCACCGCGCCGACCGGCAGCACCGCGAAGTCTGCGGCAGCGGCCACCGCCGCCAGTTCGCCACCGGGCACCCGGCCGATCGGCAGCAGGCCCGACTCCGGCCAGCTCACCGTCTCGTCGGTACGCGTCACGCCGTCCACTTCGCCGCCTCCCGGGACGCCGACCGGCCGCTCTGCAACCGACCGGAGACCACCATCACCACGAAGATCAGCGCCACCTGGAGCATGCCGTACGCGGCGGCGGTGCCGACCTCGAACGAGTACATCCGATTGTTGATCTCGACCGAGATCGGTGCCGTCTGCGACGTGTAGATCAGCACCGAGGCGACGAACTCGCCGACGCCGTTGACGAAGGCCAGCAGCGCGCCGGCCGCCACCCCGGGGATCATCAGCCGCAGGGTGACCGTGCCGAACGCCCGCCACCACGAGGCGCCCAGGTTGCGGGCCGCCTCCTCCAACGAGGGGTCGATCTGCGCCAGCGTGGCCGAGCTGGACCGGAACACCAGCGGCAGGAACCGCACGAAGTACGCCAGCGGCATGATCCAGAAGGTGCCGATCAGCACCTGCCCGAAGCTGAACGCGTTGCCGGTGCTGAACGCCGAGATCAGGTTGATCGCCACCACCGTGCCGGGCAGCGCCCAGGCCAGCATGACCGCCACGTCCAGCAGCGCCCGACCCCGGAAGTCCAACCGCCGCACCGCGTACGCGATGAGCACGCCGACCACCACACAGGCGACCGTGGCGATCAGGCTCATCTGCAACGAGTTGAGGATCGGCTGGAACGCCCTCGGGTCGGAGAAGATGGTGACGAAGTTCTGCCAGGTGTACGCCGACGGGATCACCTCGGTCGTCCACGACCCGTCCTCGGAGAACGCCACCAGGCCGATCGTGCCCACCGGCGCCAGCAGCACCACCGTGGCCAGGATCGAGGCGGCCAACGCGGCCCACTTGCCGAACGGGTTGGTGATCTCCCGCCGGTGCGCGGCGACGCCCTTGGACTGCGAGCGGTAGCTGCGCCGTCCCTCGTACCAGCGCATGCCGAGCAGGAACAGGATCGACACCACCGCCAGCACCGAGGCGTACGTGGAGGCCATCGGCAGGTCGCCGTTGGTGCGGTTGATGTAGATCTGCATGGTCATCGTGCGGTCCACCCCGAACAGCAGCGGAGCGGTGTACGACGCCAGCGAGGTCATGAACACCAACAGCGAGGCCGAGACCAGCGCCGGGGTGAGCATCGGCAGCAGCACGGTCCGCCACACCCGGACCCGACCGGCGCCCAGGTTGTACGCGGCCTCCTCCACCGACGGGTCCATCCCGGCCAGGGCGGCCGAGGCGGCGAGATAGAAGAACGGGTACATGGTGAAGGTGTGCACCACCAGCACACCGGCGATGCCGGTGAACGGCAGCACCGGGCTCTCGGTGCCGAACAGCTGCTGGAGCCCGCGCGGCAGGATGCCGGTCTCGCTGTAGAGCAACTGGAACGAGATGGCGCCGATCAGCGGCGGCAACGCGGCCGGCACCAGGATGATCGCCTCGATCAACCGGCGACCGGGGAAGTGGAAGCGCTTGAGCAGGAACGCCATCGCCACGCCGACGATCCCGCAGAGCAGCACGCTGGCCGCCGAGATGCCCAGCGAGGTGAGCAGCGCGGACCGGGCCACGCCCCCGCCGCGCAGGAACTCGGTGTAGTTGGCCACCCCGTCCACCCCGACGCTCTCGGCGAAGGTGGCGAACATCGGCTGGACCACGTACCCGAACAGGATCAGCGCCAGCGGGAACACCAGCGCGTACGGGAACCAGCGGGAGCTGGCGCCACCGGCGAAGCGTCCGCCCAGCCGGGGACGGCGACCCCGTCCGGGCGGGGTCGGGTCCTCGGTGATCGGCGGGACGGTGGCGGCGCTGGGTGCGGCCGTCACGGGTGCACCACCCACATGCGTTCGCGGTTGAGCCGCAGCCCGATCTGGTCGCCGACGGCGACGCCGGCCGGCACGTCGATGGCGGCCACCTGCACCGACTCACCGGCCACCTCGACCACCAGGTTGGTGGCCATGCCGGTGAACTCCAGCTCGGTCACCCGGCCGGGCAGCGCGCCCGCCTCGGTGGCCGAGGTGAGACCGATGTGCTCCGGGCGCACCGACACCAGCGCGCTCTCGCCGGGACGCAGGCCGTGCCCGACCGGCGCGGCCACCACGATCTCGGTGCCGTCCGGGCGGCCGACGGTGACCGTCTCGTCGGTGACCGCCGTGACCGGCAGCGACAACACGTTGCTGCGGCCGATGAAGCGGGCCACGAAGGCGTTGGTCGGCCGGTGGTAGATCTCCTGCGGGGCGCCGATCTGCTGCACCCGGCCGGACTCCATCACCGCGATCCGGTCCGACATCGCCATGGCCTCGGCCTGGTCGTGGGTGACGTAGATGGCGGTGGTGCCGCTCTCCTTCTGGATGCGGCGGATCTCGGTCCGGGTCTCCTCGCGCAGCTTCGCGTCGAGGTTGGACAGCGGCTCGTCGAGCAGCAGCGTACGCGGGCGGATGACCAGGGCCCGGGCCAGCGCCACACGCTGCTGCTGACCGCCGGAGAGCTGGTCGATGCGCCGCTCGCCGTACCCGCCGAGGTGCACCTCGCCCAGTGCCTCCTCGACGCGTCGCCGGGACTCGGCCCGCCCCACCTTGCGGATCTTCAGCCCGTACGCGACGTTCTGCGCCACCGACATGTGCGGGAACAGTGCGTAGTTCTGGAACACCATGCCGGTGTCGCGCTTGTTCGGTGGGCGGCGGGTGACGTCCTCGGCGCCGAAGCGGATCCGGCCGGAGGTCGGGAAGTAGAACCCGGCCACCATGCGCAGGGTGGTGGTCTTGCCGCAGCCGCTCGGGCCGAGCAGGGTGAAGAACTCACCGGCGGCGATGCTGATGTCGACATCGTCGACGGCCGCGGTGTCGCCGGCACGGGCGAATCGCTTGCTCACCGACTCCAGCGTGACATCGATCATGATGTCCTCCTTCTCGTGCTGCCGGTCGTAGGTAAGGAAGGTGCTGCCGGCCTGCGATGTAAGGAAGGGACCCTTCCTAACGTCTCCGGTATAGGAAGGGTCCCTTCCTAACATCGGTCGGCCGGGCGGCGACCGGGCCGGGTACGCGTACCCGGCCCGGCAACCGACGCGGTCAGCCCTTGTTCTTGATCTGGCTGTTCCAGTGGTTGATCCACTCGGTCTCGTGCTCGGCGATCACGTTCCAGTCGACGTTCATCGGGCGCAGGTCGAGCTGGGCCAGCCACTCCGGCTGGTCGGCGATGTCGATGGCGGGGATCTGGAAGAAGTCCTTGGCCAGGTCGGCCCGGAGCGCGTCGTCGAAGAGGAACTCGATGAACTTCTGCGCGCCCTCGGAGTTGCCGCCCTTGACCGCGGCGAGGCCGTCGACCAGCACCGGCGCACCGGAGGTGGGCATCACGTAGCCGAAGGGCATGTTCGACTGGTTGGCCTGCAACAGCACGTCCTGCAGGTTCCAGGCGCTGAGCGTGCCCTGCTGACGGGAGAGCTTCAGGTACAGGTCGGCCGGGTTGGCCGCGTACGAGCCGGTGTTGGCGTCGAGGCGCTTGAGCCAGTCGTACCCGGGCTGCGGGTTGCTGCCGTCGGGGGAGAGGCGCTGGATCATCGAGGCGTAGATCGACCGCATGGTGCCGGACGCGGCCACGTCCCGAATGATGATCTTGTCTTTCCACTGCGGGTCGAGCAGGTCGTCCCAGTCCTTCGGTGCCTGCTCCGGGGTCAGCGCCGCGTTGTTGTACATGATCACCTCGGGCAGCAGGATCTCCCCGAACCAGCGGCCCTCGGCGTCCTTGTACTGCGCGTCCATGTCCCCGGCGAACGACGGCTGCCAGGGGGCCAGCAGGTCCTCGGCGGCGCCCGCCGACAGACCCTGCTGGGTACCGCCCCACCACACGTCGGCCTGCGGGTTGGCCTTCTCGGCGCGGACCCGCTCCAGGATCTCCTGGGCGCCGATGTTGAGGATCTCGACCTTGCCCTGGTACTCGGGGTACTTCTCGGTGAACTTCTCCACCACGAAGTCCGTGACCTTCTTGTCCCGGGCGGTGTAGATGGTGAGCTGCGCAACGTCACCGGCCGCGTCGTCCGAGCCGCCACCGCCGCAGGCGGTGCCGACGGCGAGCACGCTGGCGAGCGCCCCGGCCAGGAGAAGTCGTCGTTTCATGAGGTACCTCCGAGGGAAGGGATCAAGGGGTGGGTAGGAGTTGGGGTGTGCCGGCCGCCGCGGCGGCGAGGGCGTAACTGACCGCACCGTGCAGCACCGCGCGGTCGCCGAGGACCGCCCGGCGTACCTCGGTGGCGGCGGGCGCGGAGGCGTCGACGAGCGTCTGGAGCCGCGCCACGGCGTCGTCGTCGAGCTGGGTGGCGGCGCCGCTGAGCAGGACCCGGCCCGGGTCGATCACGCAGGCGCAGGAGACGATCAGCCGGGACCAGGCGGTCAACACCTCGTCGAGGTACGCCGCCGCGCGCGCGTCGGTGCGGGCCAGCTCGACCAGGGCGGCCACCGGTTCGTCCGGCCGTCGCCCGGGAGCCAGCGCGACGACTCGTTCGGCGACGGCGTTCTCCGACCACCGGGCCTCGAACGGGCCGATCCCGTCGTGTCCCCGGTCGCTCGGGTCCAGCGGCAGGAAGCCCACCTCGCCGGCCGCGCCACCGGCACCCCGACGGACCTGCCCGTCCAGGACCAGTCCGGCGCCGATGCCGTCGGCGACGTGCAGCAGCAGCAGGTCGGCCACGTCGCTGCCGGCCCCGGCGGCGTGCTCGCCGGCCGCCATCAGGTTGACGTCGTTGTCCACCACGACCGGGACGCCGAGGTGGTGTTGCACCGATTCGCCTATCTCCCGGCCCTCGACCAGCCCCACCGAGGGGGCGAGCCGGACCGTGCCGCCCGAGGAGACGCCCGGCGCGGCGATCGCCACCCCGCGCAGCGCGGGCAGCCCGTCGCCGGCCAGTTCGGGTACGGAGCGGCAGATGGTCTCGACGATGTCGCCGGCGAGCCGGACCGCCCGGTGGGCGATGACGGTGCCGTCGCTGTCGGCGATCTCGCAGCTGATCCGGGTGGGCTCCAGCGACACCGCGGCGACCAGTTCGGCGCGCGGGTTGAACTCCAGCATGGCCCGGGGGCGACCGGCCCGGGAGGTGCCCGGGCCGCGTTCGAGCAGGTAGCCCTCGGCGATCAGCTCGCGGACGAGGGGAGTGAGCGTGGCGGGGCTCAACCCGGTCAGCTCGGTCAGCTCGGCACGGGAGAGCAGCCGCACCTGGCGGGCGGTGGAGATCACCGAGAGGCGCTTGATCTCCTTCGACCGCTCCCGGCTCACCGGGCTCGTTGGTGGCGTCACCACGTCAGTCACACTTCCTTCCTACGGCGAACGAACTATTGCGTCAAGTAACGAGTTGGTCTCGGGCGCTCGGCGACACCGCTCTGAGCTGGCCAGATGTCCGATTCGTGGAGGTAGTTCGAGGGGTGCTGGGACGGAAGCCACTGCGACGATGGGGCGGAGATTATTTATTCCGCGTACAAACGAAGCGGGGCGCGGCATCCGGTCATCCTGGTGTCGTCAGGCGTGACCATCCAGTGTGTACGGACCGGTTCGGTGACGTGCGCCGGGTCGGCGCGCGGACGTACCGCCGCGCCGACCCGGCGTCGGTCAGGCCGGCCGGCTCGTCGCGGCGGCCCGGATACCGTCGAGGCCGAGCAGCGCCGTCGCGGCGGTGCTGGGGTGCCGGCCGCCCGCGGTCGCCACGGCGAGCTGCCAGTGCGGCGGGTCGGTGAGGGGCACGAAGCGCGCGGCGGTCCGCTTGCTCCGGAAGACCTGGGGTACGACGGCGACGCCGAGCCCGTGACCGACCAGGTCGAGCAGCCAGTGCACGTCGTTGACCTCGAACGCGACCCGCCGCTCCACCCCGGCGGCGGCCATCGCCTGGTCCACGGCGTCGCGGCTGATCCAGCCGGGGGAGAAGTCGACGAACGTCTCGCCCGGCAACTCGCGCAGGTCGACCGCGGTACGGTCGCGCAGCGGGTGGGTGGGCCCGCAGGCCAGCACCAGCGGCTCGGCCCGGAACGGGGCCAACGCGACCCCGGGCACCACGCTCGCGGGCGCGGAGACGAACGCCAGGTCGAGGTCGCCGGTGCGGACCCGTTCGATCAGGTCGGGCGAGCCGCCCTGACGCAGCCGGATCTCGACACCGGGGTGGGCGGCGTGGAAGCGGGCCAGCGTCGCCGCGAGGTCGACCGCGCCGAGACACTGCAGGGTGCCGATGGCCAGCGTGCCGCGCAGCAGGCCGCGTACGGCGGCGACCGCGTCCTTGGCGGCGGCCACGTTCGCCAGGGCGTGGCGGGCCTGGGTGAGCAGCGCCCGCCCCTCGTCGGTCAGCTCCACGCTGCGGGTGTTGCGGACGAAGAGGCTGGCGCCCAGCTCACGCTCCAGCGAGCGGATGGAGGTGGAGAGGCCGGACTGCGCCACGTGCAGCCGCTCGGCGGCACGGGTGAAGTGCCGTTCCTCGGCGACCGCCACGAAGTACTCGAGCTGGCGCAGCTCCACGATTCATCACCGTCACCGATTGCTGGAATCAGATTCTTCTGTTGGACAGCTTAGCTATCGGGGTAGAAGGTGGAATCCGGGCGTTGCGGGCCACCGCCCGCCCGCCGAACCGCACCGCTTCGAGGAGGAGCCTGTATGCAGACCCGCCGTATCGGTGACGTCGCCGTCGGCGCGATCGGCCTCGGCGCCATGCCGATGTCGATCGAGGGCCGTCCCGACGAACAGCGCTCGATCGCCACCATCCATGCCGCGCTGGACGCCGGGGTCACGCTGATCGACACCGCGGACGCCTACCACCTGGGCCCCGCCGACGCCGGTCACAACGAGTCGTTGATCGCCGACGCCGTGGCGAGCTACGGCGGCGACACGTCCGACGTGCTGATCGCCACGAAGGGCGGCCACGTACGCCCCGGCGACGGCCTCTGGACGCTGAACGGTCGGCCCGAGCACCTCCGGGACGCCGTCGAGTCGTCGCTCAAGCGGCTCGGGGTCGAGGCGATCGGCCTCTACCAGTTCCACCGCCCCGACCCGAACACCCCGTACGCGGACTCCATCGGCGAGCTGCGGGACCTGCTCGACGCCGGCAAGATCCGGATGGCCGGCATCTCCAACGCCGACCCCGACCAGATCAGGCAGGCCAACGAGATCCTCGGCGGTCGACTGGTCAGCGTGCAGAACCAGTTCTCTCCCGCCTTCCGTTCCAGCGAACCGGAGCTGGCGCTCTGCGCCGAACTCGGCATCGCGTTCCTGCCCTGGAGTCCGCTCGGCGGCATCTCCAACGCCGCCGAGCTGGGGTCCCGGTTCGCGGTCTTCGCCGAGGTCGCCCGGGAGCGTGGAGTCAGCCCGCAGCAGGTCTGCCTGGCCTGGATGCTGGCGAAGGCGCCTACGGTCATCCCGATCCCCGGCTCGTCGCGCCCGGAGACGATCCGGGACTCCGTCGGCGCCGCCGACCTGGAACTCTCGGCCGAGGAACTGGCCCGACTCGACCCGGCCTGACCGACCGGCACCCGCGAGCCCCGTCCTCCGGCTTCGGCATGGAGGACGGGGCTCGCGGCCGGTGCGCGCCCGTCATCGACCGTCTACTATCTACGGTGATCAGGTCGGCGTCGAGGAGGTCGCCATGCGCAGGTCGATGCCGTCTCTCGTCGCCGTGTCCGGCCTGCTGGCCGGGTCCCTGCTGGCGGTCACGCCGACCACCGAGGGCGCCCGCGCGTCCACGTCGGCGGGCAGCGCTCTCGCGGCTTCCTGGACCGGCCCGCTCAGCACCCGGGGCCGGTACGTGGTCGACGCCCATGGCAACCGCTTCAAGCTCAGGTCCGGCAACTGGCACGGTGCCAGCGGCACCTGGAACGGCAGCGGCGACCGCGCCGACCCGGCCACCCACCACGCCGGGGAGATGGCCGACCAGATCCCGATCGGCCTGGACCGGGCCCCGATGGCCGAGATCGTCGCCGGCTTCCACGAACTCGGCCTCAACAGCATCCGCCTGCCGTTCTCCAACGAGATGATCCGCGACACCCGCCCGGTGCCGGACGCCGCAGTCCGCGCCAACCCGCAGCTGCGCGGGCGGACCCCGCTCCAGGTGTACGACGAGGCGGTCCGGACGCTGACCGCCGAGGGATTCGCGGTCATCCTCAACAACCACACCAACACCTCGCGCTGGTGCTGTGGCGTCGACGGCAACGAACGCTGGAACGCGAGCCAGAGCACCGCCCAGTGGGAACAGGACTGGCTCCTGATGGCCCGCCGGTACGCCGGCAACCCTAGGGTCGTCGGCGCCGACCTCTACAACGAGGTACGCCGCACCATTCTCGACGACCCGAACTGGGGACTCGGCGACCGGCACGACTGGCACGCCGCCGCCCAGCGGGCCGGTGACCGGATCCTCACCGAGGCCAACCCCCACCTGCTGATCATCATCGAGGGCATCAACTGGTACGGCCTGCCGGTGGACGGGTTCCCGCACGGGCGCCCCACCCTCGAACCGGTCGGCCGGCTCTCGCACACCCTCGTGCGCTCCCACAAACTGGTCTACTCGGCGCACTTCTACGGCTACACCGGCCCGAACCACAGCGGCGCGACCGGCATCGGCGAGACCAGCGACCCCCGATACCAGGACCTCACCCGCGACCAGCTCGTGGAGACCGTCCGGCGGCAGGCGACGTACGTGGCGCTCGACGCCGACCGGCACTTCACCGCACCGGTCTGGATCAGCGAGTTCGGCGTGGGTGGCCGGGACAACACCAACCAGCGTTCCCGCGACTGGTTCCACCACTTCGTCGACTACCTGATCGCCACCGACGCCGATTTCGCGTACTGGCCCCTGGTCGGCTGGCACGACAACCGGCGCGGCAACGGCTGGGCGCTGCTGCACTGGGACGCCACCGGCCACCGGATGGGCCTCTACGACGGCGACGACTGGCGGGCCGACGCCTGGCGACGCCTGGTCACCGGTGGCCGTGCCGGTCCGGTCGCCCCGGTGCGGGAATGGTCGATGCTGACCCTCGACCACGCCGACCTGAACCAGTCGGCGCGGATGCGCGCCGCACCGGACTGGGACTCCGGCGCCCGCAAGGCGGTCTGCCCCGACGACCAGCGACTGATCGGCCTGAGCCGCACCGGCAACCGGGGCCTGTGCACCGACGCCCCGGACACCGGCGGCCACGTCGTGGTCCGCGACGAGTCGCACGTGGACGTCGACTGGGCCTCCGGCTTCACCAAGCTGCAATGCCCGCCGCACAAGACCGTCGTCGGGTACGCCGTCCGTGGCGCCAACCTCTCCTCGGTGCTCTGCCGCGACGCGGGCACCACCGTCGCCGGCACCCGCCGGACGGTCTGGTTCGACCGTGGCGACAACCGACCGGCCGGCAGTCCCGGCGGCGACTTCGCCAGCGGCCACTACAAGGGCCAGTGCGCCGTCGGCGAACATCTCGTCGGAGTCGCCTACCGCGCCTGGATCTGGTCACCCGGCAAGGAACCCGACGCCCTGCTGTGCCGTAGTTGACCGGGCAGGGCGCGGCTCAGCTCACCCCGAGGGTGACGGCCAGCCAGACCACCGTCGCGGGCGCGTCGGGATGGCGGATCGTGTCGGCGAGTACGTCCCGGGCTGCGGGCCGGTCGCGTACCTCACCCGACGCGGTGCGATCGGCGTCGAGCAGCACCGGTGCAGCCGGAGGCGAACGCTCGGCGGGTGAAGGGGCGGGGCCGCCCGTGGCTGGCGTGCGGCGGCCCCGCCCGCTCCGCCGCCGCAGCTCGAATCAGCGATACGACAGCGGAGTAGTCCGATGGAGCGGGCGGCACACCGGAGCAGGTTCGTCGTGATCGGATTGGCGTGCCGAAGCCAGGAGATCCGATGGAGATCGATTTATGCCGACCGAGAGAGTCGATTACCGGCGCATAGCGAACGAGATCACTGGAAAGATCAAGTCCGGTGAGCTCGCGCCCGGCGAGAAGCTGCCGTCCACGCGTCAACTTGCCGAGCGATACGACGTGCACATCTCCACGATCAGCCGCGTCATGTCGCTTCTCAAGGACAGAGAGCTGGTGGAGGGGCATCCCGGGAAGGGCGTGTATGTCGCCGAGTCGGATCGCAAGTCCGAGTAGCCATCCCCACTGCGCTCCGTCCACGCCGACACAGCGCTAGGTGGGTAGATTTGTTGTCGCTCCAGCAGCAACAAATCTACCCACCTCCACGGGCTCACCGCGCTCCGCGCCTCACGCCCACGCCCCACGCCCACGCCCCACGCCCACGCCCCACGCCCTGCGCCGACGAGATGTTAGGAAGGGTCCCCTGCTATACACCAGGCGTTAGCAGGGGACCCTTCCTTGCACCAATGCGCGCTTGAGGCGCCAGCGTGAATCAGCGGCGGTCTAGTTCCGACTGGAGGCGTTGCAGGAGGGTCTTGCGGGCCTTGCCGCCGCGTTCGCGTCGCAGCGCCGCCCGGAGCTGGTTCTTGTCCAGGCCGGGTACGAGTCGACTGGCCTCGGGAACCGTCAGCTCGGTGAGCCGCTCGGCCGAGGTGGCGGCCCGGCCTCGGGGCGAGGTCGTCTCCTTGCGGGCGCGTTTGGCCGGGCCGGTGTTGGCGACGAACTGCCGACCGGTTCGCGACGCCCGCCGCTTCTTGGTCTCGGTGTCGCGCTTCTGCTCGTCCGAGAGCTTCTCCCATGCCTTCTTCGGCAGGTATCGCGCCGTTTCGTCACCCTTGCGGGCCCGGGTGGAGCCGGTGCTGGTCTGCCACTTCTCCGCGCCCCAGCGCTCCAACGACCGTTGCCGTGAGTCCTTCGGCCCCAGGAAGCCGCCGCCGCGCCGCTCGTACTCCTTGGTGAGCAGTTGCGACTTGCGGGCCGACCACTGCCCGGGCCGTCCGCCCCGGTCGGAGGCCATGATCTCGGCCTTGATCTGCTCCCGGAGTTCCGGTTTCGTGTACCGCGCCATGCCGGGTCGTTACCCGAACTCCGCCCTGGTGAACGTGGCCGTCGCGGTCCGGCCCCGGCGGCGGCGGGGCCACTCGTCGGGCTCTGCCATGCTTGGCAGGGTGACGACCGGCCATCCCCGCACCCATCGTCGTACCCGCCGTCCCTGGCGACTCCTGCTCGCGCTCGGTGCCGTCGCGGCCCTGGGCGCGGTCGCCTACGTGGTGGTGCCGCAACTGCTGCCGCCGGGACCGCGTCCGCTGTTCCAGATGCCCGTGGGCTGCGGCGAGACGTGGCAGGTGGGCACCTACCCCGGCCACGGCGAGTACGACGTCGACTTCTTCCCCCTTCAGGGTGAGCAGTGGGGGCAGCCGGTGCTCGCCTCGTACGCGGGCACCGTCACGGTGTCCGGCATCAACGGGTCGCTGGGTGGGCGTACCCCGGAGAACCCGGACGGTCCCCGGGGTCGGGGCGGCGGCTACTGGGTCAAGATCGACCACGGCGGACGCTGGGAGACGCAGTACCTGCACCTGCTCGAACCGCCGCTGGTGGAGGAGGGGCAGCGGGTCGCCCAGGGCGAGCAGATCGGGCGGATCGGCAGCACCGGCAACTCGGGCGCCCCGCACCTGCACTACGAGCAGCGGGTGGGCTGGCAGAAGGTGGAGACCTGGTTCGACGGCGTGCCGTCCGGCATCACCAGCGACGACGCCGAGTACACGATGAAGCTGACCAGCAACAACTGCCCCGACGGGCAGCCCTGACGGCGCTGGAAGGCGGCAGTGTCGGACCCCTCTGCTGAGATACCGGCATGGGTGTTCTGTACGACTACTTCCGCGCGGCCGACGACGCCGCTGCGGTCAGGCTGATGGTGGAGATCGACGGTGGGCCGGTCGTCGTGGCCGACGGGCGGCCCGGCGTCGACGCGATCGACTGCAAGGGCATCGACCCGTCGGTGACGCTGGGGGAGTTGGTGGCTCTCGTGCGCGGCGAGGTGGACGCCGACGACCTGGTGAAGGACCGGCTGGTGTGGAGCGCGGCCGAGGACGGCCCCTGGTTGACCGCGCTCGACGACGCGACCCGGGACACGCTGGCGTCGATCACCGCCGAGCAGACGCCCGCGCTGTCCGCGCAATGGGGACGCAGCGAGGAACTCGCCTGGGACGGGCCGCTCCCCGACGACCAGATGCAGCCGGTGATCGAGGAGGTCAGCGCGCTCGCCCGACGGGCCCGGGACGCCGACGAGCACCTCTACTGCTGGTCCTGCCTCTGATCCCGCCGCCGTACGCGTCCTGCCGTCACGGCGGTTTGGGGTTAGCGTGAGGTCCAGGAGGGAGACGGCGGAACCACGTCCTGCCAGATATACCCCGATTTATGTTGACAACCGCCGGAGAGCAGGCCAGACTCGCCAAAATCTTTCAGTAGTAGCCGGGAAAGAATCCAGGGGAGGACCATGTCCAGCACCAGATTCCGGTTGGCCGGCGCCACCTTCACCCTGATGCTCGTCGCGGTCGCGGGCTGCACCACGGGCGAGGGGGTCGACGTCGACGGGGCCGACGGGGCGAGCGCGGGCGGTGTCCTCAACGCCGCCATCGGCGGCGAGCCCGACCAGCTCGACCCGCACAAGACCTCCGCCTACTACAGCTTCCAGGTCCTGGAGAACGTCTACGACACCCTGGTCGAGCCGGACGCGAACCTGGAGATGCAGCCCGCGCTGGCCACCGGGTGGACCACCAGCGACGACCAGCTCACCTGGACGTTCACCCTCCGCGAGGGCGTCACATTCTCCGACGGGTCACCGCTGACCGCCGAGGACGTCGTCTACTCGTACACCCGGATCATCGACGAGAAGCTGAACACCGCGTACAAGTTCTCCACCGTCAAGTCGGTGACCGCGCCCGACCCCACCACGGTGGTCGTCGCGCTGACCGCGCCCACCCCGAACCTGCTCGCCAACCTGGGCGGCTTCAAGGGCGTGGCGATCGTGCAGAAGGCCAACATCGAGTCCGGTGAGGTGACCACGAAACCGGTCGGCAGCGGCCCGTTCGCGATCGGTTCCTACCGCAGCGGCGACAGCATCCGGCTGGTCCGCAACGACAACTACTGGGGCGAGAAGCCCAAGGTGGACGGGGTCACCTTCACCTTCGTCAGCGATCCCACCGTGGCCCTGCAGAACCTGCGCGGCGGCGAGGTCCACTGGACCGACAACCTGCCCCCGCAGCAGGTGCCCGCGTTGCTCGACGCCGACGACCTGACCGTGCGGTCGGTGCCGTCCACCGACTACTGGTATCTCGCCCTCAACCAGGCCCGCAAGCCGTACCACAACGTCGCCGTGCGCCGGGCGATCGCGTTCGCCCTGGACCGGGAGGCGATCACCAGGGCCGCCAAGTTCGGGCTGGCCACCGTCAACCAGACCGCCATCCCGCAGAACAGCGCCTACCACTACGAGTACGCGCCGTACACGCACGATGTGAACCAGGCCCGGCAACTGCTGGACCAGGCCGGTGTCAGCGGGCTGACCCTGGACCTGATGGTCACCACCGAGTATCCGGAGACCGTCACCGCCGCACAGGTGATCGCCTCGCAGTTGGCCGGCATCGGCGTCACCGTCAAGATCCGTACGTTGGACTTCGCGCAGTGGCTCGACGAGCAGGGCAACGGCAACTTCGACGCGTTCATGCTCGGCTGGCTGGGCAACATCGACCCGGACGAGTTCTACTACGCCCAGCACCACAGTGGCGGCACCTTCAACTTCCACAAGTACGCCAACCCCACCGTGGACCGGCTCCTCGACCAGGCCCGCACCGAGACCGACCAGGGCGTCCGCAAGCAGCGGTACGAGCAGGTGGCCAAGCAGATCGTCGACGACGCCAGCTACATCTACCTCTACAACCCGGACGTGGCGCAGGGCTGGTCCGGCGGTCTGACCGGCTACGAGGTACGCACCGACCGGGCGATCCGGTTCCGCGACGCGGCGTTGGCGAAGTGACCGGGGCGGGGACCGCAGGTGGCCCGCTTCGTGATCCGCCGGCTGGTGCAGTCCGGTGTCGTGCTGATCGGCGTGACCCTCGTGGTGTTCCTGCTGATCCAACTGGTGCCGGGTGACCCGGTACGCGTCGCCCTCGGCACCCGGTTCGACCAGGAGACGTACGAGGCGCTGCGGGCCCGGTCCGGGCTGGATAAGCCGCTGGTCCCGCAGTACTTCGACTACCTCTTCCGGGCGCTGACCGGCGATCTGGGCGTCAGTTTCCGCAGCGGTCGGCCGGTCACCGCGATCCTGCTGGAACGGCTGCCGGCGACACTGTCGCTGGCGCTCACCGCGGTGCTGTTCGCGGTGCTCGTGGCGTTCCCGCTCGGGATCGTCTCGGCCATCCGCAGCGGCTCGCTGGTCGACCACGCGGTACGCGTGTTCAGCCAGTTCGGGGTCTCGGTGCCCGACTTCTGGATGGGCATCATGGGCATCCTGCTCTTCGCCGGGGTGCTCGGATGGCTCCCACCGTCGGGGTACGTCGCGCTGACCGAGGACCCGGCCCGGTGGGCCTCGCACGTGGCGCTGCCGGCCGCCACGATCGGCCTGGTCACCGCCTCGATCCTGACCCGCTTCATCCGTTCCTCGATGCTGGAGGTGCTCTCCGAGGACTACGTCCGCACCGCCGAGGCGAAGGGGCTACGCGCGCGGGTGGTGGTGCTGCGGCACGTCCTGCGCAACGCGCTCATCCCGGTGGTGACCGTGGTGGCGGTGCAACTGGCCAGCCTGCTCGGCGGTGTGATCGTGATCGAGGTGCTGTTCGCCTGGCCCGGCATCGGCCGGCTCACCTTCGACGCGGTCCGGGCCCGGGACTACCCGGTGCTGCAAGGCGCGGTGCTGCTGGTCGCGGCCCTGTTCCTGCTGGTCAACCTGCTGGTGGACGTCCTCTACGCCCGCCTCGACCCGAGGATCAGGGTCCGATGAGCGGCCGGCTCGGACGACTCGTCCCGCCCTGGGCCGGCGTCCGCCCGCGAGGCGGCGGCGACGGGCAGGTACGCCGCGCGCTGTCGGCGCTGTGGCGCGACCCGCTGGCCCTGAGCGGCAGCGCGGTGCTCGTACTGCTGGTCGTGGTGGGGGTGGCCGGTCCCTGGCTGGCGCCGTCGGGCGTCAACGAGGTGGACACCGACCGGATGCTCCAGCCGCCGAGCTGGTCGCACCCGTTCGGCACCGACGAGCTGGGCCGCGACGTGCTCAGCCGGGTCATGATCGCGGCCCGGGTCTCGCTCCAGGTCGGGTTGGTCAGCGTCGGCATCGCCCTGGCCGTCGGGGTGACCCTCGGGCTGCTCGCCGGTTACTACGGCGGCTGGCTGGACAACATCCTGATGCGCTGCATGGACGTGCTGTTCGCGTTCCCGGTGCTGCTGCTCGCGGTGGCGATCGTGGCCGTGCTCGGCCCCGGGCTGCTCACCGCGATGATCGCGATCGGGGTGGTCTACACGCCGATCTTCGCCCGGGTCACCCGAGCCGGGGTGCTCTCGGTGCGCGAGCAGGTCTTCGTCCGGGCGGCGGTCAGCATCGGCGCGTCGGACCTGCGCATCATGGGTCAGCACGTGTTGCCGAACATCGCGGCGCCGCTGATCGTGCAGACCTCGCTGTCGCTGGCCTTCGCGATCCTTTCCGAGGCGGCGCTCTCCTTCCTCGGTCTCGGCGTACAGCCGCCGGAACCGGCCTGGGGCCGGATGCTCGACGACGGCCGGGAGTTCGTCACCGACGCGTGGTGGCTGGGCGTCTTCCCGGGGGCCGCCATCTTCCTCACCGTCCTGGCGTTCAACCTGGTCGGCGACGCGCTGCGGGACGTGCTCGACCCCCGCCAGCTCACCGTCGCCGAGGCCCGAAGGAGCACGTCATGAGCGAGCCCGTCATGAGTGAGCGGAGTGCCGGCGTGAGCGATCGGGGCGAGGTGCTGCGGATCGAGGACCTCGCCGTGACCATCGGGACCCGGCGGGGGCCGGCGCGGGCGGTCGTCGGGGTGGACTGGTCGGTCCGGGCGGGGGAGACGCTGGCTCTGGTCGGCGAGTCGGGCTCCGGCAAGAGCATGAGCGTGTTGGCCGCGACCGGGCTCGCGCCGCGCACGGCCCGGGTGACCGGGCGGGTGCACCTGCTCGGTACGGAACTCACCGGGTTGCGGGAGGCGGAGCGCCGACGGATGCGTGGGCGGCACGTCGGTTTCGTGTTCCAGGATCCGATGACCTCGCTCAACCCGGTGTTGACCGTGGGCCGGCAGGTCGCCGAGGCGAGCGAGGAGCATCTCGGCCTGAGTCGGCGGGCGGCCCGTACGCGCGCCGTCGAGCTGCTCGACCTGGTCGGCATCCCGTCGGCGCAGCGGCGGGTGGACGCGTACCCGCACCAGTTCTCCGGCGGGATGCGGCAGCGGGTGGTGATCGCGATGGCGTTGGCCTGCGAGCCGGATCTGCTGATCGCCGACGAGCCGACCACCGCGCTGGACGTCACCACGCAGGCGCAGATCGTCGAGCTGGTGGCGGACCTGCGGCGGCGACTCGGCACGGCGGTCGTCTGGATCACCCATGACCTGGGCGTGGTCGCCGGCATCGCGGACCGGGTGGCGGTCATGTACGCCGGTCGCATCGTCGAGCAGGGGCCGGTCGACGCGGTCTTCGGCCGGCCGGCGCACCCGTACACCAGCGCGCTGCTGGCGGCGCGGCCGGACCCGGCGGCGGGCGGCGGCGAGTTGGTCACCATCCGGGGTGCCCCGCCGAGTCCGTTGGACCTGCCGCCCGGGTGTGCCTTCTGGCCCCGCTGCCCGGTGCGGGGTGACGCCCGCTGTGAGCACGAGTCGCCGCCGCTGGTGCCGGTGTCGGCCGGGCACGAGGTCCGCACGTTCTATCCGCAGCGGCACGACGGGGAGGCCCGATGACGGCCGAGCGGACCGATCCGCACCTGACCGGCCACCGGCCCGGCGAGCCGGCCGACGTGGTCGCCGCACTCGACGACCTGACGGTGTGGTTCCCGACCCCGGCGGGTGTGGTCCGCGCCGTGGACGGGGTGTCGTTGCAGGTACGCCGGGGCGAGACGTTGGGTCTGGTGGGCGAGTCGGGCAGCGGCAAGTCGACCACCGGGTTGGCGTTGTTGCGGCTGGTCGACCCGACCTCGGGCACGGTGCGGGTGGCCGGGCAGGACGTGACCCACTGGTCGCGGCGGCGGTTGCGGGCGCTGCGCCGCCGGGTGGCCATGGTCTTCCAGGATCCGCAGGCGTCGCTCGACCCTCGCCGGACGGTGGGCGCGAGCATCGCCGAACCGCTGGTGGTGCACCGGCTCACCGATCGTGGTGTGGCCCGGCGGCAGCGGGTCGGGGAGCTGCTCGACATGGTCGGGTTGCGCCGGGACGTTGCCGACCGGCATCCGCACGAGCTCTCCGGCGGTCAGCGGCAACGGGTCGGCATCGCCCGCGCGCTGGCCGGCGATCCCGACCTGATCGTGTTGGACGAGCCGATCGCCTCGCTCGACCTCAGCGTGCAGGCCCAGATCATGAACCTGCTGCGGGGACTGCAACGGGACCTGGGGCTGACCTACCTGTTCATCGCGCACGACCTGGCCGCCGTGGAACACATGAGCGATCGGATGGCGGTGATGTACCTGGGGCGGATCGTGGAGTCCGGCACGCCGGCCCGGATCTGGCAGCAGCCGGCCCATCCGTACACGGCGGCGCTGCTGTCGGCGATCCCGGTGGCGGATCCGCAGGTCGAGCGGGCCCGTCGGCGGATCATCCTCGGCGGCGACATCCCCAGCCCGGTGGACCCGCCGGAGGGCTGCCGCTTCCGGACCCGGTGTCCACAGGCCCGGCCGGAGTGCGCCGGGACCGATCCGCCGCTGGTCGAGGTCGCCTCGGGGCACCGGGCCGCCTGTTTGTTCGCCGGGGAGGCGGTACGGGAGATGCGCGGCGAGTAGTTCACCCGGCCCGACACCTTGACGGGCCGCGCCTAACTGTCCACCATTCCTATATGTTTGATGGATTATGTAGGGCGCGGGTGGGGTGACGTGTACGTCTCAGCGCGATCGGACTACGCCGTACGGGCGATGCTGGCGGTGGCGCAGCGCCACCCGGCGGTGGTGAAGGCGGCGGTGCTGGCCGCGAGCCAGGACATCCCGTACTCGTTCCTCCAGGGCATCCTGCTGGACCTGCGCCGGGCCGGCCTGCTGCACAGTCTGCGCGGCGCGGACGGCGGCTACGCGTTGACCCGCGCGCCGGACGGGATCACCGTGGGCGACGTGCTGCGCGCCACCGGCGGGGCGTTGACGACGGTTCGTGGCGCGCCCGCCGACGTGGCCACCTACCACGGCGTGGCCGTCGGGCTGGGGGAGGTGTGGCTGTCGGTGCACCGGGCGATCGAGGACGTGGTCGACCACGCCACTCTGGCCGATCTGCTCGCGCCCGCGGATGGGCGGGGACGGGACGTCGTTGATCGGCCGCCCCGGGTGGCGTGACGGATCGGCGCGTCGAGCCGGTCGGGCAGCCCCGTCCGGCAAGGCTTGAAAACCTGTCGAGTTAGTGGGATATTCGGTGCGCGGTCGGCGCGGACGATCAGACCTGCCGCGTCCGATGTGGAGTCGGGCGCGACGGGGAGATCGGCGTCGTGCCGGCCGGGCATCGGCGCCCGGTTTGTGACCGCGCCCACCACTGCATTCGGTACACGGCAGCCCAAAACGGGCATATTCCCTATCTAATCGGTCGGATTTATATAGTGCGGTCACGCACTGGAGGAGGACGGGTTCCGATGAGGCACCGGATCAGAGCGGCCATCGCTCTCGCCATGGTCACCGGCGTGGCGCTGTCGGGCTGCGGCGGCGGTGACGCGGCCGGCGGCAGCTCCGCCACGTTGAGCATCGTCGGCTTCGCGGTACCCGAGGCGGCCAACAAGGCCATCGCCGCCGAGTGGAACAAGACCGAGGCGGGCGAGGGGGTCCGGTTCCGGACCTCGTACGGCGCCTCCGGCGACCAGAGCCGTGCCGTGGTGGCCGGCCTGAAGACCGACTACGTGCACTTCTCCGTGAGCAGCGACGTGACCCGTCTGGTCGACGCCGGGCTGGTCGAGGAGACCTGGGACGACGGCCCGACCAAGGGCATCGTCTCGTCCTCGGTGGTGGTGCTCGCGGTCCGCGAGGGCAACCCGAAGAACATCCAGGGCTGGGACGACCTGATCAAGCCTGGTATCGGCATCGTCACCCCGAACCCGGCGTCCTCGGGTGCCGCCCGGTGGAACGCCCTGGCCGCCTGGGGGCACATCGCCGCCAACGGTGGCACCGACGCCCAGGCGCAGGAGTACGTGACCAAGCTCTTCGGCAACGTCGTGTCACTGCCGAACAGCGGACGGGACGCCACCACCACGTTCCTCGGCGGCACCGGTGACGTGCTGCTCGCGTACGAGAACGAGACGATCCTCGCCCGGCAGAACGGCGAGAAGCTGGACTGGGTCCTGCCGGAGACCACCATGCTGATCGAGAACCCGGGTGCGATCCTCAAGGACGCCGACCCGAAGGCCAAGGAGTGGCTGGACTTCGTGCTCGGCCCGCAGGGGCAGCGGCAGTTCGCGCTGACCGGCTTCCGGCCGATCATCGACGGCGTCGACACCAGCGGCGTCGAGGGCGCGATCGACCCGAACAACCCGTTCCCGGCCCCGCAGAAGCTGCTGACCGTGGAGAAGGACTTCGAGAGCTGGTCGGCGCTGTCGGAGAAGTTCTTCGACGAGAGTGACGGCATCGTGACCAAGATCATCGCGGCCTCCGGGAAGGCCAAGTGACCTCGGCGACCCTGGTTCCGGACCGGCCGGCGGGCAACCGCCGGTCGGCCCGGGCCGGCCTCCCGCTCACCTGGGTCTCCGGTCTCGGGCTCGGCGTGGCTATGGTGTGGTTCAGCCTGCTGGTCCTCATCCCGCTCGCCGCCGTCGTGGTCACCGCCAGCGAGGGCGGCTGGGGCGGGTTCTGGCGGACGGTGACCAACGAGCAGACCGCCGCCACCCTCCGGTTGACCATCGGCACCGCGCTGCTGGTCACGCTGGTCAACGTCGTGATGGGCACGCTGATCGCCTGGGTGCTGGTGCGGGACCGGTTCTTCGGCAAGCGGGCGTTGGAGATCCTCATCGACGTCCCGTTCGCCCTGCCGACGATCGTCGCGGGCCTGGTGCTGCTGTCGTTGTACGGGCCGGACAGCCCGCTCGGCGTCAACATCGCCAACACCCGGATCGCGGTCTTCCTCGCCTTCCTCTTCGTCACGCTGCCGTTCATCGTGCGGACCGTGCAACCGGTGCTCTCTGAACTGGACCCGGACGCGGAGGAGGCGGCGGCGTCGCTGGGTGCGAGCCGGTTCACCACCTTCCGGCGGATCATCCTGCCCAGTCTCACGCCGGCCATCGCGGCGGGCGCCACCCTGTCGTTCGCCCGGGCGGTCGGCGAGTACGGCTCACTGGTCCTGCTCTCCGGCAACCTGCCGATGCGAACCGAGGTGGCCTCGGTCCGCATCCTCAGCAGCATCGAGAACGACAATCCCGACAGCGCGGCGGCGGTCGCCGTGGTGCTGCTGGCCGTGTCGTTGGCCGTCATCGTCGTGCTCGACGTCATTCAGCGGAGGGTGATGCGCCGTGGCTGAACACCGCACCGTCGCGCGGAACAGGGTCGGCCGCCGTCCCGGCCGGTACGTCCTGCGGTTCGTCGTGACGGCGTACCTCTTCTTCCTGGTGGCCTGGCCGTTGTACCTGGTCGGACGCAACGCGTTCGCGGACGGCTTCGTCAACCTCAACGACATCCTGACCGACCCCGACGTGACCCACGCGCTGCAACTGACCGTGCTCGTCGCGGTCGTCGCGGTGGTCATCAACACCGTCTTCGGCGTCGGCATCTCGCTCCTGCTGGTCCGCTACGACTTCCCCGGCAAACGGACGCTGAACGCCCTGCTCGACATGCCGTTGTCGGTGTCGCCGATCGTGGTCGGCCTCGCGCTGATCCTGGTCTACGGCGGCCGGGAGGGCTGGTTCGGCCCGACGCTCGAAGCGGCCGGATTCCAGATCATCTTCGCGGTGCCGGGCATGGTGATGGCCACCGTGTTCGTGGCGTTGCCGCTGGTCATCCGGGAGGTCGTCCCGGTCCTCCAGGAGGTCGGCGACGAGCAGGAACAGGCCGCCCGCAGTCTCGGCGCGAACGCCGTGCAGACGTTCCGTCGGATCACGTTGCCAGCGATCAAGTGGGGCGTGATCTATGGCGTCGTGCTCAGCCTGGCCCGCTCGCTCGGCGAGTTCGGCGCTGTCAAGATCGTCTCCGGCAACGTGCTCGGCGCGACCCGGACGGCCACCCTCGTGGTCGAGGAGAAGTACCTGAACTTCGACAAGGGTGGCTCGTACGCCACCGCCTTCCTCCTCGCCCTCGTCGCCGTGGCCTGCATCATCGTCGTATCCGTCCTCAGGCCGAAGGAAGACCGTTGAGCATCGAGATTTCCCAGGTCGGCAAGCGTTTCGGAGACTTCGTCGCGCTCGACGACGTGTCGGTCAGCATCCCCGCCGGTCGGCTCACGGCGCTGCTCGGCCCCTCCGGCGGCGGAAAGTCCACGCTGCTGCGGATCGTCGCAGGACTGGAACGCGCCGACACCGGGCGGGTCGAGATCGACGGTGTGGACGCCACCAACCTGCCGCCGCAGAAGCGCAACGTCGGTTTCGTGTTCCAGCACTACGCGGCGTTCAAGCACCTGACCGTCCGGCGCAACGTGGCCTTCGGGCTGGAGATCCGCAAGCGCTCCAAGGACGAGATCACCCGCCGGGTCGACGAGTTGTTGGCCCTCGTCCACCTGGGACAGTTCGCCGAGCGGTTGCCGTCGCAGCTCTCCGGCGGCCAGCGCCAGCGGATGGCACTGGCCCGCGCGCTGGCCGTCGAGCCCACGGTGCTGCTGCTCGACGAGCCGTTCGGCGCGCTGGACGCCAAGGTCCGCAAGGAACTGCGCGACTGGCTGCGCCGGCTGCACGACGAGGTGCACGTCACCACCGTCTTCGTCACCCACGACCAGGAGGAGGCCCTGGAGGTCGCCGACGAGATCGTGGTGATCAACGAGGGCCGGGTGGAGCAGATCGGCTCGCCCGACGACCTGTACGACCGCCCGGCCAACGAGTTCGTGATGCGCTTCCTCGGCCCGGTCACCCAGCTCGGCGACGAGTTGGTGCGCCCGCACGACCTCCAGCTCTCCGCCGACGGCGCGGACAGCGCCGGCGTGGTCGGCCGGGTCACCCGGGTCACCCGGATCGGCTTCGAGATCCGGGTCGAGGTCACCACCTCCGGCGGCCAGCCGGTGATCGTGACCCTCACCCGCAACGAGTTCCACGCGCTCGGGATCCAGGTCGACTCGCCGGTGCGGATCCGCATCACCCCGGGCAGCCCCACCACCACGGTCACCGCGCCCGCCCAGCGTTCGGAGGAACCGACCCTCGCGCCGTCGCACTAGCGAACGCCTCGTCGACCCCGACGCGCACCGCGCACCGCGCAACACGCACCGCGCACGATCGTGCTCGATCCCGGATCGAGTGGCCTCCCCGCGACCATGAGGCCACTCGATCCGGGATCGAGTGCTGTCCGGGCCGACGGTGAGATCGCGTGGGAATGGCAGCGTGGTCCGGTGGTGCGGCGAGATTGACGTTGGGTGCCGCCGGGGGTGAGACTAATCCTATTCAACCGATAGGATTCGCGGTCTTCGGTGGGAAGGTGGTCGGCGGGATGACGCGTGTGATCCGGACGGACGAGGAGGCCGTCGAGGTCGCCCGGAAACTGGCGGCCGTCCTCGCCGACGAGGCCGGCGTCCGAGACCGGGAGCGTCGACTGCCCGAGCCCGAGGTGGCCGAGCTGTCCGCCTCCGGTCTGTTGGGCATCACGGTGCCCGCCGAGTTCGGTGGTGCCGAGGTCTCGGTCGCCACGCTGACCGAGGTGTTCCGGACGCTGGCGGCGGCCGATGCCAGCCTCGCCCAGATCCCGCACAGCCACGTCGTCTTCCTCCAGGCGCTGCGCCTGCAGGGCACCGAGGAGCAGCAGCGGCGCTACTTCGCCGCCGCGCTGGCCGGGCAGCGGTTCGCCAACGCCCAGTCCGAGCGCGGTGGACGGACCGTCGCCGACGACGCCACCACGCTGCGCCGCCGGACCGACGGCGGGTACGTGCTGCACGGCGAGAAGTTCTACTGCACCGGTGCGCTGTTCGCCGACTGGCTGGTGGTCCGCGCCGTACTGGCCGACCCGGCCGAGCCCGACGCTCCCGCTGCGCCTGACGGTCCCGCTGCGTCCGGCGGCCCGGGCGCGAGCGGCGGCCCGGCCGCGAGCGGTGGCCCACCCGCCAAGGTGCTGGCCTACCTGCCCCGGGACACCCCGGGGGTGACGGTGCGCGACGACTGGGACGGGATGGGGCAGCGCACCACGGCCAGCGGGACGGTGCTGCTGGAGCAGGTGGCGGTGGACGAGACGCAGGTGGTGCCGTACACGCCGATCTTCGGTGCGGCGACCACCTATGGAGCGCGGGCCCAGGTGCTGCACGCCGCGCTGGACACCGGGATCGCCCGGGGCGCGCTGGACGCCGCGGTGGCGCAGGTGGCCCGGGCCCGGCCGTGGTTCGAGTCCGGTGTCGACCGGGCCGCCGACGAGCCGCTGCTCATCCAGCAGGCCGGCGAGCTGGAGATCCTGGTACGCGGCGCGGAGGCGCTGTTGCGCGAGGCGGCGACCGCGATCGACGCGGCCGAGGCGGACCTGACCGACGACAGCGCGGCTCGCGCCTCGGTGGCGACGGCGGTGGCGAAGGTGGCCGGCGCCCGTGCCTCGGTGGAGGTCTCCTCGGCGCTGTTCGACCTCGGCGGCACCCGCTCCGCCGCCGACGCGCTGAACCTGTCCCGGTACTGGCGCGACGCGCGTACCCACACGCTGCACGATCCCACTCGGTGGAAGGTCCAGCACATCGGTCGCTGGCTGCTCGACGGCACCCCGCCGCCGCGTCACGGTCAGCTCTGACCGGCCCGGCGCGTCGTTGGCAGGCCGACGGGTCACCCGGTCACGTCCAGGCCGCGAGGACGCGTCGTTCCAGCAGCCCGAGCAGGGTGTCGGCGAGCTTACCCAACACCGCCAGCAGCACGATCGCGAGCAGGATCACGTCGGTGCGGCCGGTGTTCTGGCTGTCGATGAGCAGGAAACCCAACCCCATCGACGAGGCGATCAACTCGGCCGCGACCAGGAAGAGCCAGGACTGCGCCATGGCCAGGCGCAGCCCGGCCAGCACCGGCGGCGTGGCGGCGGGCAGCAGCACCGTGCCGAGCAGCCGTACGCCGGACCGCCCGTACGCCCGGCCCAACTCGACCAGGTGCGGGTCGACGTGCCGGAGCGCGGCGGCCACGGTGGTGAAGACCGGGAAGAACGCCCCGATCGCGACCAGGGTGATCTTCGGAGTCTCGCCGATGCCGAACCAGAGCAGCAGCAGCGGCACCCAGGCCAGCGACGGGATGGCGCGGACCGCCTGGATGGTCGGGCCGACCAGCGAGCGGACCGCTCGGGAGAGCCCCACCAGGGCGCCCAGCACCAGTCCGGCGACGGATCCGGCGGTGAACCCGAGCAGGACCCGCTGCACGCTGATCGCCAGGTGTTGCCACAGCTCACCCCGGGCGAGGAGTTCCCGCAGCGCCAGCAGCACGTCGTACGGGGGCGGCAGTTGCGCGCGCGAGTAACCGCCGGAGGTGGCCAGCAGGTGCCAGCCGACGAGCAGTGCCAGGGGAAGCAGCAGGCCGGCGACGGCGTACCCCACCCGGGCGGTCCAGGCCCGACCGGTTCCGGCGGTGGCCGGGACCGGCGGCGCGGCCGGGCGGGCCGGTGGCGGCTGCACCGCCACCGGACTGCCCGCGCTCACGGCTCGGCCCGCGCCTGGGCGAAGCGGGGCTCGAAGATGCTGTCCAGCGCGGTGCGGGCCTCGGTGTCGGTGCGGACGTTGCCGTCGGCGACCAGGATGGGCAGCACCCGTTCGAAGACCTGCCGTTGCGCCGGGCCCGGCACCGGGTCGACGTCGAACCGGGTGCGTTCGGCGAGCACCACCCGGGCCACGGCGGGGGAGACCTTCGACTCTCGGGCCAGCAGCTCCACCGCCTGGTCCGGGTTCGCGACGATCCACCGGCGGGCCCGCTCGTAGGCGTTCACCACCCGCTGCACCAGCTCGGGGTGACTGGAGACGAACTCCTCGCGGGCGTTGAGCACGCCGTAGGTGTTGAAGGCGACGTTGCGGTAGAGCAGGGTCGAGCCGGCGTCCACCTGGGTCTGGGCCATGTGCGGGTCGAGGCCGGCCCAGGCGTCCACGTCCCCGCGCTCCAGTGCGGTCTTGCCGTCGGCGTGCTGGAGGTTGACCACGGTGACGTCGCCCGGCGCCAGCCCGGCCTCGTCGAGCGCCTGCAACAGGAAGAAGTACGGGTCGGTGCCCTTCGTCGCGGCGATCTTGCGTCCCTTGAGCTGTGCGACCGAGGTGAGCGGGGAGCCCTTGGCGACCACGACGGCGGCCCACTCCGGCTGGCTGAACACGCCGACGGTCTTGATCGGGGAACCGTTGGCCCGGGCCACCAGGGCGGCGACACCGGCGGTCGAGCCGATGTCGAGCGCGCCGGCGCGCAGGTTCTCGTTGGCCTTGTTGCTGCCGGCGGACTGCAACCAGCTCACCGACACCCCCTCGTCGGCCAACTCCTCCTCCAGCCAGCGCTGCTCGCGCAGCACCAGGCTCGCCGGGTTCCAGTACGCGTAGTCCAGACGCAATCCGGTGGTGCCGCCGGCTGCCGAGCCGCCGCTGTCCTCCCCGGCGACACAGCCGGTGAGCAGCAGGGCGGCGGCCAGCACGACGGCGACTGTCTTTCTCATGAACTCCTGCTTCCTTCGGGGGAGACGCCGAGACGGTCGAGTAGTTCGGTGCGCAGGGTGGCCGAGGCCGGCGAGCCGAGGTCCCGGGGCCGCGCCCCCGGTACGGCGGTGACGTGCTGGATGGTGGAGCCCCGTCCGGCCGGACCGGTGGGGCCGAGGACGACGATCCGGTCGGCCAGCCGCAGCGCCTCGTCGACGTCGTGGGTGACCAGCAGCACCGTGCTGCCGGCGGCGCGCTGCACCTGGTCGACCAGGTCCTGCATGCGTAGCCGGGTCAGCGCGTCCAGGGCGGCGAACGGCTCGTCCAGCAGCAGGACTCCGGGTCGCCGGGCGAGCGCACGGGCGAGCGCGGTGCGCTGGGCCATCCCGCCGGAGACCTGCCGGGGGCGGTGCTCGGCGAAGGCGCCCAGCCCGACCACCTCCAACCAGGCCCGGACGTCGGCGCGGGCGGTCGTCCGGTCGTGGCCGGGCGCGAGACCGAAGGCCACGTTGCCGGCCAGGGTCCGCCACGGCAGCAGGCGGGGGTCCTGGAAGACCATCGCGGTACGCGCCGCCACGCCGCGTACCGGTCGACCGTCCACGGTGATCTCACCGGCGCTCGGTCGGTCCAGCCCGCCGACGAGGCGCAGCAACGTCGACTTGCCGCATCCGGAGGCGCCGAGCAGCGCGACCACCTCACCGGCCTCGATCCGCAGGGTGACGTCGTCGAGCACGTGGTGGGTGCCACGACGACCGACGAAGGCGCGTCCGACCTGGCGTATCGAGACCGGCGCGGGTTCCGTGTGCAGCTCCGGCGCGAGTCGCGCGGCACTCGTCGGCATGCCACCTCCTTGCCTCGTCCGGTGGGTCGGCTCACAATACCCATATAACCAACCGGATGAGTAGGGTATATCTCGTGCGGCCGGGAGGGGCGATCCGGAGCACGGGGTGGGCGCCGTCCACCGGGGCCTCCGTCCGGTCTCGGGGTGGCTCCCGACAGCGGATCGACGTAGGGGGAGTGGCCTGTGAACGCGGTCCCTGGCAGGGTGACGGTGTGGACACCCCGCGCTACCGTCCTGGCGCCGATCGGGCAACGTCGCCCGGCGACCCGGCGCCTTCCGCGCACCCGGTCGCCCGAGGCGGTCGGGCCGACGCCGGCTGAATCCATTCTCGACGGAGGGAACCCGACATGACCCGGCCCCACCCGCTTTCGGCGGCGGCCTCGGACGCGCCCGAGGCCGCCGAGGCGCAGGTCGACGCCTTCACCCTCGAATGGCAGGAGTGGCACCGCCGCCACGAGGAGAACCTGGCCGACCCGCACGGCTTCCTCGCCGTGACCGGGCTGTACTGGCTCACCGACCGCCCCGAGCGCGTCGCCGACCTGCCCGGACGGTGGCACACCGGCGCGGACGGCGTGGTGGTCGACCTCGCCGACGGTGAGGCGCTCGTCGTCGACGGACGGCCGGTGACCGGCCGGCACGCGTTCGGCCCGATCCCCGAGCGCGGCGGCGTCACCGTCGGGCTCGACGGCGGCGTGCTGGAGATCGCCCGACGGGGCGGGTACGACATCCTGCGTCCACGCCGCCCCGACCATCCGCTGCGGACCGCCTTCCGGGGCACCCCGGCGTACCCGCCGTCGACCCGCTGGGTCCGGCCCGGACGGTTCGTCCCCTTCGACAGCCCCCGACCGACCACCGTCGGCGCCGCCGTCGAAGGACTCCAGCACGTGTACGACTCTCCCGGCACGATCGAGTTCGCCGTGGATGGTGTGCCGTTGCGCCTGACCGCCTTCAACGGCTGGTCGCCGGGAAGCCTGTCGGTGCTGTTCACCGACGAGACCTCCGGCGTGACCACGTACGCCGCCAACCGGGCCCTGACCGTCGACCCGCCCGACGAGCAGGGCCGGGTCACCGTGGACTTCAACCGCGCCACGAACCTGCCCTGCGCGTACACCGACTTCGCGACCTGCCCCCTGCCGCCGTCGGAGAACCGCCTGCCGATCGCGGTCGAGGCCGGCGAGAAGATCCCGTACGAGCGGCAGGAGGACGACGTGCCCCAGCCGCAGCGCACCATCCCCGGGAGGAACCCGTGACACCGCCCACCGACGACCAGCCACCCCTCGACGCCGAGGCCGACGAGATCCGGACCCTGCTGCGGCACCAGGCCAGCACGGTCACCGTGGTCACCGCGCCGGGGACACCGGCGGTCGGGTTCACCGCCACGTCCTTCACGTCGGTGTCGTTGTCACCGCCGGTCGTGTCGTTCTGCCTCAACCTCGGCTCGTCCAGTTGGCCCACGGTCGCCGCCGCCCGGCACGTCGGTGTCCACCTGCTCGCCCACCACCAGCAGGACCTCGCCCGCACCTTCGCCACCAGCGGCATCGACCGGTTCGCCGAGCCGACGCGGTGGCGGGTCGGTCCCGAGGGCGTACCCCTCCTCGACGACACCCTCGCCTGGCTGCTGTGCCGGGTGATCGACCGGGTGACGGTCGGCAGCCACGCCATCGTGCTGGCCGAACCGGAACTCGTGCACAGCCCGGCGGCCGGTTCGCCGCTGCTCTATCACCGGGGGCGCTACACCGGCCTGGTGCCCGGTGCCGACGGCTGGGTCGGGTCGGTCGCCGCCTGACCGCCGACGCCGCACCCCGCGCCCGCACCGCCCGCGAGCGTCCGGGATTCTCTCCTTCGTAACGCCGGCATGGGATCCTGGGACCGCCCGGTGTGCCGGCGCCGGGCCACGCGCGGGCATCGACGCCCGCCCACCGCGACGCCGCGGCAGCCGGCCCGGTCGAGCCGACGAGGTGAGTTCATGGCCGTCGTCCTGGACACCGCGCAGCTACCGGTCGTCGACCGGGTCGAGGCGGTGCACGCCACGATGGCGTACGCCTCCGCGCCGTGCCACGTGATCCACGAGGACCCGAGCGGAGACGTGTACGCCCGGATGGCCGTCTGGGATCTCGGGGACGTCTCGGTCTTCACCACCGAGGCGTCCGGCATCCGGCTGCTGCGCACCGCCCGGCAGACCCGGCAGGACGTGACGCCGGTGGTGGCGCTCTCCGTGCAGGAGCGTGCCGACGGGCGGCAGGAACAGGGAGGACACCGCGCATTGGTCCCCCCGGGCGGGCTGATGGGAATGGACCTCTCCGCCCCGTACGACTTCTCCTGGTCCGGCGACGGCGCCGCCGGGTGCCTCCAGATCCCCATCGACCGGCTCGCGTTGCCGGTGGACGTGATCCGGCGGGCCCTGGGCAACCTGCCGGCCAGTCCGCTCTATCCGCTGGTCACCCGGCACGTCGTCGACGTGGTGGGGCGAGCGGACCGGCTCGGCACCGACCCGGCGGCACCGGTGCTGGGCGCGGCCAGTGTGGAGCTGGCCCGGGCCCTGCTCACCTCGGCGGCGTACGCCACCGCGCGGCACGCCCACATCGACGGGGCCGGAACGCTGCTGACCCTCGTCCGGGCGTACGTCCGGCAGCACCTGGCCGATCCCGACCTGCGACCGGCGACCATCGCCATGGCCCACAACGTCTCACTGCGCCACCTGTACAAGGTCTGCGCCCAGGCCGACTTCAGCCTGGAACAGTGGATCATCGGGGAGCGGTTGAAGGGCGCCGGTGAGGAGTTGCTGCGGCCGCAGAGCCGCAACCTGACCATCGCGGTGGTGGCGCGCCGGTGGGGGTTCAGCGATCCGACCCACTTCGCCCGGCGTTTCCGCGCGGCCTACGGCCTCACCCCGGGGCAGTGGCGGCGGATGCACGCCGACCTGCCGCGCTGAGACACCGCCTGCGGGCAGCCGTGCTCAGGACTCCGCCGGGAACCGGCTCGCCAGTTCGTGCCGGTACGGCGGGTCGGCACCGGCTCGGGTGCAGGTCACGGCGGCCACCTCGACGCCGTACCGCAGCGCGGCCCGGACGTCGTCGTCGGACCACGCGGGCGCGGCGGCGGACAGGGCGGCGAGCAGTCCGGCGGTGAAGGCGTCACCGGCGCCGATCGTGTCGGCCACCGCGACAACCGGCGCCGGCTGCCGGAATCCGCTCGTCGCGGAGGCGGCGGCCGCGCCTCCGGCGCCGAGGGTGACCACGGCGAGCGTCACGCCGAGGTCGCGCCAGTGCCGCAGGACGTCCTCGGTCGACTGGCCCGGATAGAGCCAGGCGACGTCCTCCTCGCTGGCCTTGAGCACGTGCGCGATCCGGGCCAGCTCGTCGACGCGGGCCCGGGCCGTGTCCGGGCTGCCGATCAGGCCGGGCCGGATGTTCGGGTCGACGCTGACGAGCGCGCCCCGCTCGCGTGCGGCCCGCAGGGCGTCGGTCAACCGGTCGGCGCCCGGGTGCAGGAAGGCGGCCAGCGAGCCGGTGTGCACGATGCCCCGCCCGGTGAGCGCCGGGGCCAGTTCGTCGGTGCGCCACTGCCAGTCAGCGGTGCCGTCGACATAGAAGTCGTACGTGGCCACACCGGTCCCGGTCAGCGTGGCGATCCCCAGGGTGGCCGGCTCGTCGGCGTCGACGGCGTGCCGCAGGTCGACGCCGTTGGTCTCGGCGTGCGCGCGCAGCCGCCGGCCGAAGCGGTTGGTGGAGAAACGGGCGAGCAACACGGTCGGTACGCCCAGCCGGGCCAGCCCCACGGCCACGTTGAGCGGACTGCCGCCGGGGTGGGCGACGTACCGGCCGTCCGGCTGCTGCACCAGGTCGACGACGGCCTCACCGATCACGGTCACCGCCGGTGCGGCGGACGACGCGGGTCCGGTGGCCGGCGGCTCCGCGTCGTCGGCGACCGTCACCTCAGGCACCGCCGGTGGCCGGCAGCGGTTCGCGTGCCACCAGGCCGGCGTCGGGTTCGTAGCGCACCGGCACCGGGTCGCTGATCTCGCCGACGAACGTCCCGTCGCCGTGCTCGACGAAACCGAGCAGTGCCCAACCGTCCTCGGTCGACACCAGCCGGGGCGCGTACAGGTGCGGCTGCGCGATCGGTCGGGCGGCGGCGATGTCCCACGGTCCGCGTACGGTGGGCGCGGTGGCCAGCCAGAGCCGTTCCCGGGACTCACCGGGCGCGGTCGAGGGGTTGGTGCAGAACAGCAGCAACGGCTGTCCGTCCACCACGGCGACCTGCGGCACTTCGAGGTGACCGAATCCGGCCGGCGCGGACAGCGGCGGTTGCACGGTCCAGTTCAGCAGGTCGGGCGAGGTCGCGTGACCGACGACGCCGCGTTCGGCGGCCGGTCCCTGGTTGCCACGCGCGGTGATCAGCATGTGCCAGCCGTCGCCGTCCGGGTCGGCGAAGACCCACGGGTCGCGCCAGGCCTGCTCGTACCACGCGTCCAGGTCGAGCAGCTCGTACCAGGTGGGGTCGGCCTCGATCAGCGGGGCGTCGCCGTGCCGGTGCCAGGTGACCATGTCGTCGGAGACGGCCAGACCGATGCGCTGGACCAGACCGTCCTCGGCGCGGCCGACGCCGGTGTAGAAGAGATACCACCGCCCGTCCGGTCCGCGTACGGTGCTGCCGGTCCAGGTGGCCAGGTCGTCCCAGCCCGGCGAGTCGGCGGGCACCAGCGCGTCCGGGAGCAGCCGCCACTCGCGCAGGTCGGTGGAGACGGCGTGGCCGATCGTGGCGCGGCGGTGGCGACGGTCCGGGTCGAGGAGGGCCCGGGAGGCGCGCAGGAAGAACGCGTGCCACCGGCCGTCGTCGTCCTGGGCGTACCAGCTGTCCCACACCCAGTGGTCGGGCAGACGAAGCATGGCGGGGAAGGTATCACTAAATCGGTTTAGCCCGCGACCTCGGGGTGGCGTCGCTCTCGGTGCGCGGCAGCGGTGTCCGCGCGGCCGGAGCCGCGACCGACCGGCGGCGGCGCAGCGGCATCGGGACCAGGGCCGGGCCGGAGTCGTCCTTGTCGAGCAGCAGCTCCACCGCCCGGCGGCCCATCTGCTCGTGCGGGATGGCGGCCGTGGACAGCCCCGGGCGCAGCCAGGAGGCGATCGGGTCGTCGTCGAAGGAGATCACCGAGATGTCGTCCGGGATCGTCAGGCCGGCCTCCCCGAGCGCCTGGTACGCGCCGAAGGCCAGCCGGTCGTTCATGCAGATGATCGCGCTCGGTCGGTCCGGGCGGCCGAGCAGGGCCTGCGTCGCGGTGTAGCCGTGCTCCGGCAGCCACTCGGTGCAGAAGCCCTCGGCGAACAGCGCGACACCGGCGGCGGCGAGAGTGCCCCGGATGCCGCGCAGTCGCGCCTCGGCGGCGAGCGAGATCTCCGGGTCGCGTTCCTTGGGCCGGTTGCGGCCGATCAGGGCGATCCGGTCCCGGTGCCCCCGGGCGAGCAGCGTCTCGGCGATCGTGGCGCCGGCCAGCTCGTCGTCGGGCAGGACGCTGGGCAGCTCCTCCGAGCTGGTGGCGTTGAGCAGCACCACCGGGCCGTTCAGGATCGCCTTCGGCACGGTCAGTCGGCGGGTGGCCATCGCCGCATAGATCACGCCGTCCACCTGACGGTCGAGGATCGCCTCGATGGCGTACTGCTCGAACGCGGCGTCGCCCTGGGTCTCGGTGATCAGCAGGACGTGGTCGCGCTCGCGGGCGGCGTCCAGCGCGCCCCGGATCAGGCCACCGGCGAAGCGCGTGGTGGCGACGATGTCCGAGACGAAGGCGATGGTCGCGGTCTTGCGGGTACGCAGACTGCGGGCGGCCACGTTGGGGCGGTAGCCGAGTTCCTCCGCCGCCGCGAAGACGCGCTGGTGCGCCTCCGCGGAGAGCCGGGTGCCCTCGCGCCCGTTGAGCACCATCGAGGCTGCGGTCTTGGACAGCCCTGCCCGTCGGGCGACATCGGCCAGTGTTGCCCTGTTGCGGCCCATGAGTCCTCCGTTCGCGGTCGTCCGTACGACGCCGCCGTTGCCCATCATGCTGGGTCGAGTCGCGTTCCGGCTCACCGGTGGCGGGTCGGGTATCGGCGAAGACCCCTGGTGAACCGCTTGTTTCCGGACCGTTGCCAACTCGTCCTTGACAGGCCCGGGTGCCGCGCGCATGCTCTGCTAAATCAGTTTAGCGACGTTGTTTCGCCACTGCGGAGGGCGCTGTCGACAGCGACCTCCGAGGTCATACCGGATACCGCGAGCCGAGGTGCGGTGCGCGACGCGCAGGCGTGGCGTCACCGACCGTGGTGGCGAGCGTACTCGTTGGTCGCCGACCCGCGAGGACGTGCGGATGAGTCAAGGGAGCCATTGACGTGCGGGAGTTGTCCACCAGATTCACCCGTCGCCGGCTGGCACTGATGGTGCCACTACTCGCCGTCGGTCTGACGGCAACCGCCTGTAGTGCGCCGGGTTCGGAACCGAACGCGCCGGAGGACTCCGGCGCCCCGGTCAGCACCGAGCTCGGAACCGACCCGATCACCCTGGAGATGTACGCGGAGACCGGCTTCCCGCTGGCCAAGGCGCTCGCCGACGAGTTCACCAAGCAGCACCCGAACGTCACGTTCAACATCCGCGAGGACCAGTTCACGGTCATCGTGGAGAACGCGCCCCGGGTGCTCGCCTCGGACAACGCGCCGGACATCATCCGGCTGCCCACCATGGTCGACCTGGTCAAGGACGGCCTGCTGAAGAACCTCGACCCGTACTTCGACGCGCACGGCTGGGACAAGTTCCCCGCCTCCCAGCTCGTCCAGCTCCGGCTGACCGAGGGCGGCGCGGAGCGCGGCAGCGGCTCGCTGTACGGCATGGGCCTCGGCTACAGCGTGACCGGCGTCTTCTACAACAAGAAGCAGGCCGAGCAGGTGGGCATGACCCAGCCGCCGACCACCATCGCCGAGTTCGAGGACCTGCTGGCCAAGGCCAAGTCCGCCGACCTCCAGCCGATCATGCAGTTCAACAAGAACACCGCCGGCATCAACTTCCCGTACCAGGCGTTGCAGAACCAGTTCGGCGACCCGGCCCCGATCGCGGACTGGATCTTCCAGAAGCCGGGCGCCACCTTCGACACCCCCGCGTCGCTGAAGGCCGCCCAGACCATCGAGAAGTGGGCCAAGGCCGGCTACTTCCCGAAGGACGCCAACGCCATCGACTACACCGCGATGATGGGCGAGTTCCAGAAGGGCAACGGCCTGTTCATGTTCAACGGCGACTGGGAGTCGGCGAACCTGGACAAGAACATGGCCGGTGACGTCGGATTCTTCCTCTTCCCCGGTGAGACCGCCGAGGCCAAGAACGTGGCGATGTCCGCGCCGAACACCTTCGGTGTCGGTGCCCGGGCCAAGAACGCCGACGCCGCCGCCTTCTTCCTCAACTGGGTGCACACCAACGACAAGGCCCGCGAGATCTCGGTCAACGTCGGCGGCTCGCACCCGGGTGGCCCGGCCGAGCTGGCGCTGCCGCCGGTGACCGAGGGCACCGTACTGGCCGAGACGCTGAAGGCGTCCCAGCAGCTCGGCGCCGACAACGGCGCGGTGGACTTCACCGCCAACGCCACCGGTGGCATCTTCGCCGCCGCCATCACCCCGGAGATGCAGAAGCTGATCGCCGGCCAGCAGAACCCGGAGGGCTACGTCAAGGCGGTCCAGGCCGAGTACGAGAAGGAACTGTCCCGATGACGTCTGCCCTCGGCAGCGTTCCCGCCGGGTCGGGCACCACTGCCCGACCCGGCGGGACGGACCCCCGTCCCGCCGCGCGGCCCCACCGGAAGCGGTGG